>CAMWUJ010000037.1 GCA_947177405.1 uncultured Porphyromonadaceae bacterium
AAATAAGATTAAAATAAATAATTACCTTAAAATACTCCTGAATTTATGAATCGTTTACTTTATCTATTGGCGATATTATTAGTGATTGTTGGCGGTTGTGATAAATCCGATTCCCCTTCTCCTGTACAAACAGTTCCGGATCAGGTAACTTTGCTATATACTGTAAATAAAAACAATCTTGCATCAGCCTTGACCCTTAATAAACAGCAGGTCCTGACAGCACTTGAAAAACTTCCATCAGATAAATATGTTGTTTTACTGTTTCAGACATTTTCCAAGGAGGATGAGAATCGTCAGAATGTGGAGGTTGCCGGTTTGTTCAAGGCTGTTTCCGGGCCTCATCCTGAGTTTACCCTTGTAAAAGAATATTCACGTTCTATTCTTTCCACTGATCCCCAAAGAATCAAGGAGGTTGTGGATGATGCATTGTCTTTTGAAGGAGAAAAACGAAATTTATTTTTCTGGGGTCATGGAATGGCATGGACTCCCTCATTTAGCAGCCATGAGACCAGAGCTAATGCTAAGGAGAGTTTTTCTTTCACTGAGACGGGTCTTTCTTCACCAATAGTTGAATCCTTCGGAGGAGATAATAATAGTGTAGATTGGGCCGACATTGATGAGATCCGCGATGCTCTGCCTGATGGAGCTTTTGATACAATCTGGTTTGACTGTTGCTACATGAGCAATATTGAGACCATATATGAGCTTCGGAACAAATGTCGCTGGATGGTAGCTTATCCTACTGAGATAGCAGCCCGTGGATTGCCATACGACCTTGTGCTTCCCTATATATTAGATAAAAGCTATGATCTTAAGAGTGCAGCAAAGGCTTTGTTCGATTATTATATTTTGAATAAAACTACTGTAACTGTTACGGTGATGGATATGAATAAAATTGATGCTTTGGCTTCTGCATGCCGTGCGATTTATAATTCCGGATATAACACACCTAAAGAATACGGTCTTCAGAATTATTCACGTACCAAATCCAGTCCATTTTATGATTTAGGTCAATTCGCAAGAGAATATGCACAGGCCAATGATGCCGAGGAGCTTATCCCTGCTCTGAACAAGGCACTCGACAATTTGATCATTTATACTGATGCGTCTGAAAAGGGATTCGATTATAAGGTAATAGTAAAAGAGAATTATTCAGGAATAAGCACTCACTTCTTTAAGAATGATGAGAGTGAAAAGGAGAATTATTATAGGGATCTAATGTGGTATAAAGATACTTACGGCTCCAAGTAAATCAATTCTAAAAGTTTCCTTTCCAGATAACTTTAAAGTTATATGATACAAAATGACCTTCCAATAGTGGAACTTCCGGATAGTATCCCTTCCAAAGCAATTGAATGGAGCGAGCTAAAGGGATTATCTGTGGATGATGCTTTAACTAAAATTGCCAATACGTTGGTTGATTTTTCGTTTAAACTTCTAATAGCAATATTCATATTCTATCTTGGAAGATTCATTATCCGAAAAATTTATAAGACCACTTTGCGGGTAATGACTTCGAGAAATATGGATCCTTCTCTGACCACGTTTGTATTGTCGTTGGTAAAGATGGTTCTCTATTTCATCTTGATTGTCACCATTATTGGAATTTTAGGGATTGAGACAAGCAGTTTTCTTGCGTTATTCGCTTCTGCCGGAGTTGCGATAGGTATGGCCTTGAGTGGCACGCTTCAGAATTTTGCCGGGGGAGTCCTTATCTTATTACTGAAGCCATATAAAGTTGGAGATTATATTGAGGCGCAGGGCTATGCCGGAACTGTGAAATCTATCCAGCTTTTTCATACTGTAATTAACACGGTTGACAACAAGGCGATTATCATTCCGAATGGCGGTTTGTCCACTTCATCTATAAATAATTTTTCACTGGAAAATTATAGAAGAGTGGACTGGTCGATAGGTCTTTCTTACGATACAGATTTTTCAGCCGCCAAGAAAACGATTCTTGAGATGCTCGATTCTGATGACAGAGTGGTGAAAGAATTTATTGAAGACGATATGTTGCATCGTGAGGAACTGGCAATAGCAAAGGAAAAAAGAGAAAAGGAGGAGCGCATTTCAGAGGGGAATTTTGATTTGCCCTCAAAAAAACTGAAATGGTATCAACATCTTATTCCCGGTTTTAAAAAGCGACGTAGTAATCTTAAAGCTAAATTGACTGATAATATAGAAATGAACGCTTATATCCCTCAAAGGGTAGAAAGAAAACCATTTGTAGGTTTAATGGAGATGGCAGATTCATCTATTAATCTTACTGTGAGGGTCTGGACTCATTCTTCTAATTACTGGCCTCTATATTTTGAAATGAATGAACGCTTCTTCAAGGAACTTCCGGAAAAAGGTTTTTCTTTCCCATTCCCTCAGTTGGATGTTCATTTTGATAAATAAAATTTACAAATATATTAAGGCTCCCTGTATAATTCAGGGAGCCTTATATGTGATGTTAAATTATATACTTATCAGTAGCATACACAGTTTGTAGGAAAAAAATAGAAAAACCGGTGTAAATTAGCAATTCCAATATTTCTTTACAAGTTCAAGCATCCCTTTTCTATCACCCTCCAGATCCTTTCTAAGGGAACGATCGTGATAAGAGCGGAGATTGGATGCGATGGCATCAATCATAGCGGGATTGAATACACCTTCTTTCTCAAATAATGCACGATTTTCAAGAAGAGTTTCGGCTGATTTTACGCAGCTGTCGGGAAGACTTTTCAAAGCCTCAAGCTGCTGTTTGTTTGATTCATTATGAATGTTTACACTTACATAAAGTTCATCAGCTCTCTTTAAGGCATTATTCATGAGGAACCCTTCTCTTGCTGCAACGATCATAGCGGCAAGGAGTTGGTAGATATTCGCTGAGCAATCTGCGCTTCTGAGTTCTACGGTCTGGCGCTGGTCGGAAGCTGAAATTGATGCATTTTCCAAAGGATTTACCTTTGTGCACATATCATTTTCTCCTGTCCATCCTAATGGAACGCGTACAAGAACAGAACGGTTTCTGTCACCCCAGCAGATTGAAGTGGGAGCTTCCTGATGAGGAACTAATCTGAAATAACTTGTAGGCACACGGTTTCCCATAGCTGTGATGGAATCTGCATTTTCCAAGATACCTACGATAGCTTTTTTTGCGATATCACTAAGTTTCCCATTCTCAATCATCATGTTTTTCCCCTCTTTCATAATCTTGAAATGAATATGGAGACCACTTCCGGCTTTTCCTTCTGTGATTTTGGGTGCAAATGTCACATCAAATCCTCTTCTTATTGCATTCGAGCGGATTATCCATTTAGCGAGCATCAGTTGTGAAGCCGCTTTCTCAGCATAGACAGGCAGAAATTCAATTTCATTCTGTTCGTAGATTTGTCCGTCGAGTGAGAAATTACCAACCTCACTGTGTCCATATTTGATTTCACCTCCTGCTTTAGCGATTAAATCCATACATTCCACTCTGAAATCATTGAATTTAGCGAAAGGAGAGGATTCATGGTAACCTTTCTGATCGGTGGCCGGAAACATTCCATTGTCGGGGGCTATAACATAATATTCCAGTTCTCCCATCGCATAGAAATCCATTCCCGTAACCTCTTTGAAAGATTTGCATGCTTTGTGTAAGGTGTTTTGAGGAGATGAGTCCAGTGGGAGTCCTTCTTTGTTGAAAAACTCTGCTAACATCACCAATGTCGGGATTTCTGAAAATGGATCTACGAAAGCTGTGGAATACCTTGGAATAACATAGAGATCACTGTTGCCGGCCTCTATGAATGGGAATAGGGAAGATCCATCCACTCTTTCACCAAAAGTAAGGATTGATTCAAGATACTCCTCGGAATTTACAACAAAATTCAGAGTTTTCAGCCTTCCGTCGTCAGCGGGATACATGAAATTGATCATCCGAATTCCATTTTCCTTAACGAATCGGATAATGTCACTTTTAAGGATTTCTTCTCCCGGTTTTTCCAAGTATCTTTCCACCACATTAGGTGAAAGTTTAAAGTCAGTTTTCATGGTTAAAGTGTTTAGGTATTAGATTATAGATTAATATAGATTATATAAAGATGAGACTAACTCTATTACAAAGGTAATAAATAATTTCAAACCTTTATCTTGTTTAAAGCGTTTTATTTTTAGAAAACCAAATAATTTATTAACTATGGAAAAATTTGATGATATTATCCGTTCTGATAAACCTGTTCTTGTAGATTTTTTTGCCACATGGTGCGGACCATGTAAAATGATGCATCCGGTGCTTGAGGAACTCCATGAAAAAATTGGTGAAAAAGCAAGAATTCTTAAAGTTGATATTGATAAGAACCAGGAACTTGCATCAGTATATAATGTGCGTTCAGTTCCCACATTCATGATATTCCAGAACGGTGAGATAAAATGGAGACAATCCGGTGCGATGCCCTTGGAAATGCTTGAGCAGGAAATGAGCAAATATATGTAAAAACACATAGAATAGATACGAAACCTTAATCTGTTATAGCGGTATGACTTTATTCATATCGCTTTATTTTTGCATGTTTTAAACTTATAGTTTTAAGTTTTGTCATAACTTAATATATATTTGATTATGAAAAAAGCATTACTCTTGATTTCCTTGATAATATTGATGTTACCGGGAATTGTAATTAAAACCAATGCCGCAGGAATTAAGGATGAGAATTTACATTATGTAATTTCATACAAATGGGGTCTTATTCATAAGGACGCAGGAGAGGCTATACTTTCCTTGAGAAACAAGGGGGCTGATTATAAGGTGTCTCTTACTGCCAAAACAAAACCTTGGGCTGACAAAGTGTATCAAGTTAGAGATACATTGTTGGGAACAATAAGAAAATCAGATCTGAAACCATTGAATTATACAAAAATATCTCATGAAGATGGAAAATATGGAAAGGATATGATTCAATATAAGTATTCAGGCTCCGGAGTGACAGGTGTATGCACCAGATATAAGAAAAATAAAAAAGGTGCAGTAACTACTTCCAGCAAGACTTTATCTGCAACTGGTCCGGTTTATGATATGTTGTCTGTCTTTTACTACCTAAGAGAGATAGACTATAATAACTTATCTAAGGGAAGCGTGTTTAAAGCAACAGTCTTTTCCGGTTCCAAATCAGAAACAATAACCATAAAATGTTTAGGTAAGGAGAAAATTAAATTAAAGAATAAGACTGAGCGAGAGGCTTATCATATAAAGTTTAACTTTACTACGGCGGGAAAAAAGAAATCAAGCGATGATATTGATACATGGATTTCTACTGATCCTTCACATATCCCTTTATATTTGGTTGGATCCCTTCCTGTAGGACAGGTGAGGGCATATTATATTCCTTAACATATTATGAAAGTAAAAGATTCCGAGAGCTCTTTATACGAACTGTCGGAATCTTTTTAAGAATATCGAATTATTCTAAGTAGCTACTTATATAATAAGAAATCGTCAGCATCTTTCCATGCCGGAAATTTCTCTCTGAAAGAGTCGAGGCGTTCTCTCGAAAGAGTGGCATATTGTATTTCGCTTCCTTCTATGCCGACCTTTACACTTTTCCCTTTAAAGTCGATGGCATCGGAACTTCCATTGTATAAATTTCCTTTGGAATCTTCACCGGTGCAATTCACACCACACACATAAGCTTGATTCTCTATGGCACGAGCCTTTAATAAAGTATCCCATGCGCTTACTCTTGATGCAGGCCAATTTGCAATAGAAATAAGTAGGTCATACTCATTGTTTCTATTCCTACACCATACCGGGAACCTGATATCATAACAAACCACCATCGCTATATTCCAACCACGATATCTTACTTTCATCCTTTTTAATCCTGAAGAAAAGACCTTGTTTTCTCCTGCCATTGTAAAAAGGTGTCGTTTATCCTCAAAATATTCTTCTCCCGATGGTTCGATAAAGAATACACGATTATAAAGAGAACCACCGGTATCCGCAATGAAGCTTCCACAAATAGCCATTTTGTATTTAAAAGCCATTTCTTTTATGAAATCGACAGTTTTCCCTGTATTTCTTTCTGCCAGTTCCCTTACTTCTTCCTTAGTCATATCCACAGGAAATCCTGTGGAGAATGTCTCAGGAAGTATAAGAAGATCGGTCTGTGGATGAATAGATTGGAGAAGCTCTTCCAATTTACGCAGATTAGAATCTTTTTGGTTCCATTCTATTGAGAATGGAAGAAGAGCCACTTTAAGGTCCTTGGAAATCATATTTCAGATAGTGAATTTTTCAGGATATTTAGCTGCCGAACCTAAATCGGCATAATATTCTTTAACAAAAGCGAGATCTCTTTCAATATCTCCCGATGGGTGGAATTCCTCTTTTATCTCGATTATTTTTCTTTTATAATCAATCACCCCAAGTTGCACCGGAACTTCAGCACCATAAGCTATATAAAGGAAACCTGTTTTCCATTTCTGAACTTTACTTCTTGTACCTTCGGGAGTGACTGCCAAATTTATATAATCGGAGTTATTGAATTTTCGGATGATTGTCTCAGTAAGGCTTTCCGTTTTATTTTTTCTTTTTACAGGGATTCCGCCCAGAGCTCGCAATAAAATACCAAGAGGGAAGAAAAACCAAAAGTCTTTCATAAGAAAATTGGCTTTTCTTCCCAAAGATCTATATGCGCATAATCCGAGGACAAAATCAAGGTTAGAAGTGTGGGGTGCCACACAAATTATACATTTGTCGCGTCTTGGAGCAGATATATCTACTTTCCAACCAATAATTTTAAGAAAACTTCCCCAAAGATTCATGAGCACCTTCTTTCAAGTTATTCTGTAGCGAGTTCTTTATTCTTCTTCTTTTCGTCTTCTGGGAGAGCAGCATTGAATTGCTTTAAGGCATCTTGAATTTCCTCAGAGAATTCAGTAGTCACTTTCTCAAAAAGTGCCTTGAAGAAATTCTTTTTGGCTTTCTCATATTCTTTTTTGTCTGCAAAAGCTTTCGCACCACGATCGAAGAATATATTAGAATTCATGCGAGCTTTGTTTGTTGCAAGAAGTACTTTTTCAATAGCTTTCGAGATTGCATCTTTGTCAGCACCTTCCACAGTATAGAAAGCATACATCATCTCATCACACGCAGAGGCTCCAAGAGCATCTACATATTTTTTAAATTCTCTTTTATTTGCCATAATAAATCGACTTATAATAATTATTAATGTTATAATTTCAAAGTATAATAACAGGATATATAATCCATGCTTTTTAATTATAACAACCTATTTATGCAAAGGTATTAAAAATTTTGTAAAAAAGAGAAATTTCAGAGAAAATTAATCAGTACGTTCTTTTCTGGCTGCATCGAGTCGTAGAAGAATAAATAATAAAATGGTAAAACCCCATAATGAAGAACCTCCATAACTGAAAAACGGCAAAGGGATTCCGATTACCGGACATAGACCAATCACCATCCCTACATTGATCCCCAAATGGAAAATAAGAATGGATACCACACAATACGCGTAAACACGCTCAAAAGCAGTGCGTTGTCTTTCTGCAAGGTGAATAAGCCGTAGAATTAATCCTAAAAATAGAAGGAGCACGGCAACAGAGCCAATAAAGCCTTCCTCTTCCCCAATAGTGCAGAAGATAAAGTCGGTGTGTTGCTCGGGAACGTATTTCAGTTTTGTCTGAGTTCCATTAAGAAATCCTTTACCGGCAATCCCCCCGGACCCAATAGCAATTTTAGACTGATTCACATTATATCCTGCTCCCATTATATTATCCTCTATTCCCAGCGCAACCTTGATGCGTTGCTGTTGATGAGGTTCAAGCACATTACCGAAAACATAGTTTACTGAGAACAGAAACATCACAGACGTACTTACAAATCCAATAGTAATAACATATTTTGCTATCCTGTGCCTGAACATCATTATTGCAGTATAGATAATTCCTATTCCAAGTATAGAAAGAAAATAAATTAAGCCGTTTATTTCTACACCGAAAAATGACAGTATTGCCACTATTATTCCTGATCCTGCAAATCCAAATAATACATTTCTTCCTATGATACCGTCTTTGCAATAAAATAATAGCATTGACACAAAAATCAGCATAATCAAAAGAAAAACTGTAAACTCACCCATAGGAATCCCAAGAATCAACGGGTCAGCAAATTTTACCGCCACAACAAAGAATGTTACTGCACATAGAACAGAGAATAGCACCAACCCCGACATCCCTTCTCTATATAAGACAAAGATGAAAGATATATACACCAGTGCAGATCCAGTCTCTCGCTGAAGCAGAATCAGAATTATCGGCAAGAAAATAATAATAAGTGCGCGAAAATAGTTACTGATTTTTTGATTCAATACGAAATTATAAGAATCAAAGAGTTTTGCAAGACATAATGCAGTGGCAAACTTACCAAATTCCGCAGGTTGAAGACTAACCGGTCCAAATACAAGCCAAGAGTGGGAACCTTTGGTGTTAGGTGCTATAAATATGGTCACCAATAAGATAACCAAAACAATTCCATATATGGGATAGGCGTATATCTTAAAAAGGCGGTAGTCCATAAGAAGAATTACCAAACCCACAAGAAGAGACAGGCCAATCCAGAGAATCTGTTTGCCTGAAAATTCGTTAAGGTCAAACAGGGAAGCATTGTCAAAGTCATAACTGGCCGCATAAATACTTATTGCTCCTACCGTGACAAGAATCAGATAGAGCATTATTGTGATCCAGTCAAGCGATTTAAAGACGGATGTAGATGAATCAGTGTTTCTTAACTCCACTTGTCTCTATAGTATTTGAGTTCAACATTCTTTGTTCGATACCTTTACGAGAGGGGCTGATTTCTCCTTTTAGGTATTTCTCTATTATCAGCGAACCGATTGGAACACCATAAGCAGCACCGAAACCGGCATTCTCCACATATACGCACACAGCTATCTTGGGATCCTGATATGGTGCAAAACCAATAAAGGCAGAGTGGTCACGACCATGAGGGTTCTGAGCCGTACCGGTTTTTCCACAAACCTCGATGTCCGGAAGATTGGCAAGGCGACAAGTACCTCCCGTCACAGCCATTCTCATACCTTCTGCAACAGCTTCATAATATTCCTCTTTAATATGAGGTCGGTGAATCTCTCTGTATTTTGGATCGATTACACTATCAGCTATAGCCTTTACGATATGGGGAGTGTAAAAATAGCCTCTGTTAGCCACAGTAGCGGCCAAGTTGGCTATTTGTAAAGGAGTCGCCAGCACTTCTCCTTGGCCAATAGATATTGAGATTATAGTATTGGCAGTCCAGTTGCTTCCTCGGAATGAGCTGCTGTAATAATCAGCATTAGGGATAAAACCACGACTCTCATGCGGCAGATCCACACCAAGTTTATATCCATACCCCATCTCCACCATATAGTCCTTCCATTTCGTAAGTTGGGAGGCGGATGTGGTGCCCGACTTGTCAATCATGTTTTTGAGCCCCCAGCAAAAATATGCATTGCAAGAAGTCTGGAGTGCTGGCTTAAGTGTAATAGGGGAGGCATGCCCATGGCATCCAACTCTCAACCCATTAACATATCCATGATGACATGGATAGGCTGTGGATAAATCGACTATGCCTTCCTGAAGTAATATCAGACCTTGTGTTGGCTTAAAAGTTGAGCCTGGAGGATATGCGCCTTGAAGAGCCCTGTCAAAAAGGGGTTTATAAGGGTCTTGCACGAGCGCTCCATAATTTTTACCACGTTCTTTTCCAACAAGCAAGGAGGGATCGTAGTTAGGAGAGGTAACCAGACAAAGTATCTCACCGGTTTGGGGTTCAATAGCAACAATAGCACCGATTTTTCCCTGCATAAGGCTTTCTCCGTATTGCTGAAGTTCTATATCCACGGATAAAGTAAGATTCTTTCCGGATTCCGGAGAGACATCATAAATTCCGTCTTCATACTTTCCCTTTATTCTGCCGTATGCGTCTTTCATAAGGATCTCTATCCCCTTCTGCCCCCGAAGAGCAATTTCGTAGCTTTTCTCTATTCCGAGGTCACCGGTATAATCTCCCCGTCTATAATAACGGTCGCGATCTATATCAGCAGTAGATACTTCGCGTATATTTCCAAGAATATTAGCTCCGGCAGGATATGCATAATTACGGACTGTGCGTTTTTGAACGAAAAATCCTGGAAATAAATTTAATTTTTCCTGGAATTTCCCATAATCCTCAAGGGATAACTGTGAAATTAGTTTCTGGGGGGTATAAGCTGAATATCCCGGATTTTTCTTTGGATTCTTCATGTCAGCCCATTTTTCCATCAGTTGCTCCTTAGTTAAATTAAGAGCCTTGCAGAGAGCAATAGTATCAAACTCACCCACATCTTTGGGAATAATCATGACATCATAAGCCGGTTTATTAAATACTACCAGCTTATCATTTCTATCATATATAAGTCCTCTGGAGGGATATATTATTCTGCGCAGAAAAGCATTGCTATCTGCGCTTTCTTTATATTTATCATTGGTGACCTGCAGATTAAACAACCGAATGATGTAAATCAAAACAATGATACCTATAAATCCACCGATCACATATTTGCGTTTTTCTAAATTATAGTCCTTCCTCACATCAATCTATGTTAGGTCGGCATTTTCTGCCAAAATTATATAACCAGCAATATCAGAAAAAGATCTCAAAGAGATTAGTCATGTTTTGTAACGATCAGACTATCTATCCCCATTATTAACGCACCGGATAGAAGAGTACTTGATAAGCCCATAACTATTATATTCTTAACGTAGGAAAGACTCAAATATTCTATTCCAAATATCATCATGCAATAAATTAGCACGAGTGTGAACATATATTTGGCATAGTCTGTCATTCCCATATTTGCTATTGAAGGAAGAATGTCGCGGGTTCTGTCGTCTTTCGGAATATAAGCATATAACACGGGACGCTTAAAAATTGCTAATGTTATGCAAGCAAGAGAATTAATTCCCGGCGTGTCAGAAAAGAGATCAACTATGAAACCGGAAACAAATGCCCAAGTCAGAAGCCAATTTGTTGACATAGACATTGGAAGACGGATGATGACATAAATATATACGAAAGGCATAGCCACATTGAAAATATGGATGTGGTTGCATATCAGGACCTGTATAAGTATCAGGCCAATTAGCAAAATGAGATTGAAAAGAGATCCTCTATCCATTTTTTATATATTCTTCTAAGAAGCTTGCAAATTTATGTTTCAGTTATTTTCTGGAATACCATTTTCATAGATATTCTCAGTCGAAAATCAGCTCAATGCCAGGTGGTATTGTTAGAATTATTTCCAATGGAATTTCACTTATTCCCTAAATCGTTATTTTGAAAGATGCGGTGTAAATATAGAAGTCGTTGTTTATTTAAGCCGTTTCAAAATATGTCATTCTTATTCCGGTTTCAATTCATCGAATGTAGCAAGAGAATCAATCTCTGTCTTATATATGTCCTTAATCACTCGTACCGTGCTTAAAGACCGGAAATCAGATGAAAGCTTGATTTTGAGGGTGAAGAAACTATCATCTCCGCTCTTAACTCTTGTGAGCACGGTTCCAACGGGAATACCCTCTGGAAAGGTAGTGGAATATCCGCTTGTTACGATTGTGTCACCAATATTATACCTCGCGTGTCTTGGAATCTCTTCCACATAACCGATAGTAGGATCTCCACCTTTCCAACAAAGAGATCCGATGAATTCTGTATCCTTTAACTTTACTGAGAAAAACTGAGATTCGTTAAGAACAGAGATCACTCTCGACATGTGAGGACCTGTAACATTTACAATCCCTGTGATCCCGTTATGATCAACCACACCCATTCCTGATGTGATCCCGTCAAGAGAACCCTTATCGATAGTGAAAAAATTCTTGGGATGAGAGGTATTGTTATTTATTACAGCCGCCGAAACATATCCGAAACGATCGGAGAAACTCATAGGCATAATTGAATCCGAGGTGAGTACTTTATATTGAGCCAGCTGGTTTTTAAGATTAAGCACTTCATTTTGAAGCAATGCATTATTAGCCTGCAGGTCTTCATTTATGCTTTTCAGGTTGAAATAGCCGGTCACCTGGGAAGCACCTTTATAAATTGACCCCGTGATATAGTTGGCGGAAGTAAGATATACGGATCGTTGATAGTTATTCCCTGTTACAAGAAGCAATATACTGATAATGACATAGAATGTAAACACAAACCATGTCGAATATCTCAATATGAAGGCAATAAGATTCTTCATTATAGAGTGAAAAATATATTTTCCACCTTCTCGGAAAGAAAGTGGAAAATATATAAATTCTTATTAACGAATAAGAAAAGAGAAACGATTGATGTTCTTCAATGCCACTCCTGTGCCTTTTGCCACAGCGTGCAATGGATCTTCAGCAATCTTAAATTCAATTCGTATTTTATCTGTAAAACGTTTTGCAAGACCTCTAAGAAGAGCTCCTCCACCTGCAAGATATATACCGTTTTCAACGATATCGGCGTAAAGCTCAGGAGGTGTCTGTTCGAGGGCGGCAAGAATAGCATCCTCCATTTTGCAGATGGATTTATCTATGCATCGTGCTATCTCCTCATGCGTAACAGGAACTTCCATAGGAAGAGAGGTCATTTTGTTAGGACCACGCACTACAAATGGTTCCGGTGGATTCTCAAGGTCTGCAAGTGCGGAGCCGACATTGATTTTAATCTGTTCGGCTGTAGTCACTCCTACCTTAAGGTTATGCACACGACCCATGTGTTCCTGAATGTCGGCAGTAACGTCATTACCTGCCATGCGGATACTCTTGTTGCTCACGATACCACCTAATGATATAACTGCAATTTCAGTGGAACCACCACCTATATCTACAATCATATTTCCGTTAGGAGCTTCTACGTCAAGACCAATACCTAAGGCGGCAGCCATTGGTTCATAGATCATATATACGTCTCTTCCTCCTGCATGTTCGCTGGAGTCGCGCACAGCACGGATTTCCACCTCTGTGGATCCGGAAGGAATACATACCACCATTCTAAGAGAAGGGGAGAACCAGCGACGCTTGCGGTTCACCATCTTTACCATTCCCCTGATCATCTGCTCTGCAGCATTGAAATCGGCAATAACACCATCGCGAAGAGGACGGATAGTACGAATACCGGGAGGCTCTTTGCCTTCCATCTGATGTGCTACTTCACCGACAGCCAATAGCTTGTCGGTCTTGTTTTCGATTGCCACAACACTTGGTTGGTCCACGACAATCTTGTCATTATGAATTATAATGGAATTGGCTGTGCCAAGATCCATCGCTATTTCCTGTGTAAACGAAAAAAGTCCCATATTAGAGAAATTCTATAACTTTAGATGCGAAATAATATGTTTTACAACATACTCTGCCTTTACTTTGCAAAGTTAAGCAAATTTTTTCATTCTTAGAAACGTTTAAGAGAATTTAAATAAAAAAAGGAGAAATTCTTTAAATTTCTCCTTTTTTCAGCTTCCTCTTCAACTATTATTTGAAATACTGGTCAAGTGCATAGTCAATGTTTTCAATCCAGCTGTCCATATCGTGGGTTGTTTCAGGGCTTAGTTCCTTTGCCTTCAATGCAGCATCCTTTGCTGCGAGGAAATACTCATTCTTGATATTTTCCTTTGCAGCCTTATCAGCCGGATTCATATTTTCACGCAAAGAAGCTCCTACTCTATATAGTTTCTTGCAAACGAGTTTGAGATTCTCGGCATCAATACCCGGTAGCGAAGCAGCCTTCTTATATGCAGCTACAGATGCGTCATCATCGCCCTTTCGGTCGTAGGTAAAGCCAAGGAGACCATAAAGAGAGGCGATCTCGGGAGTTTTCTGAATCTGTGAATTGATAAGATCAATTGCTTCATCTAACTTATCATCAAAAACGAGAGAGTTTACGAGATTGTTGATAAAGATGGGTTGATCCATACCGAATTTTTCATATCCTGCTCTTGCAATAGCATTGATTTCATTTTTAGAAGCCTCAGCAAGAGTGGAATCCTTGCTCGCGAGATTTTGCCAGCAAGCTATCTCATAAACATAATTCTGTTCGTTAGAGGTGCCTTGCATACGAGCTTTCTTGAATGCATCAGCAGCTTCTTTAAGAGAGTTGCCGGAATATGCGCATACACCTGCATTGAATAGAGCCTGATTATAAAGGGAATCGGGAGTGGCAGCTACCTTTTTATCAGCATATTCGCTTGTGGGGAGACTACCATAAATCAGGAAAGCGTTGTATGCTTCAGGATAGTATTTCTGTTCCTGGTAGAATGCTAAGGCACCATTCCAATAGTCATCGAAATGACCATTAATTTGTTTAAGTGCATCCTTAGTATATTTAGGCTTAATCTCACCTTTTTCGTTAGGCTCCTGGTCAAGAGGCATAACAAGCACCATATTGTTGTAACCGTTAATCAGTTGCTGACCCATATTTAAAGGATTAACATCCTTATCATTGGGGTTTAAAGCCTGTTTTCTTTTTGCACTGTCGAAAGCATCGAATTCAATCTTTCCGGCTGTAAAATAGGTGAATGGATCCTTTGATGTCTCCGGATTTTCCTTTGCATCATTAATAAGAGCGCGGGCCTCTTCTATTTTATCAATCTTCCCGGAGAGCTTTTTGGCGGCATCTACATTAGTCTTCTGCGCATTAACCGAACAGAGAGCTAATGAGCATAGTGCGAATGAAAATAATTTTTTCATAGAGAAGTTATTTATGTTTGTTATATAGTTTCGATCTCATTATTAGACTCATCGGCAGAAGCAAGGTTTATTATTTCGGAATCTTTTTCTACCTCTCTGATTTCTTCATCAACCTCCTCTTCCGGGTCATGGTCAACTTTACAAACTGAAGCAATCGTATCTCCGCGTTTGTTAAGGTCAATTAGTTTAACACCCTGGGTGGCACGTCCCATTACACGCACATCTGAAACGGCAAGTCGCAAAGTAATGCCACTTTGGTTGATGATCATAAGGTCGTTCTCATCATTGACATTCTTAATAGCGACGAGTTTCCCTGTTTTATCAGTGATATTAAGAGTCTTGACACCCTTACCACCTCGGTTAGTGATTCGGTAATCTTCAAGAGGTGACCGTTTACCATACCCTTTTTCAGAAACAACCATTACAGTTTCATCCTTTTTGCCGGTCATGGTAATCATGCCGATAACTTCATCACCTTCTTCAAGAGTCATACCTTTTACACCGGTTGACATTCTTCCCATTGTTCTGACCTTGCTTTCATGGAATCTGATAGCATTTCCTTCTCGATTAGCAAGGATAATTTCCGAATTACCATCGGTGAGTCTAACTTGAATCACCTCATCATCTTCGCGTATTATAATGGCATTTACGCCATTTGCACGAGGACGGGAATATTGCTCAAGTGATGTTTTCTTGATAATACCGTTCTTAGTGGCGAAAATGAGATTATGTGAATTGATATATTCTGGATCATTTAATCCCTTTACGCGAATAAAAGCGTTCACACGATCATCAGAATCAATGTTCAGCAAATTTTGAATTGCACGTCCTTTGGAGTTTTTAGCCATCTCCGGGATTTCATATACCTTTAACCAATAACATCTTCCTTTCTCAGTAAAGAAAAGCATATAGTTATGGTTGGTAGCCGGATAAATGTGTTCAATGAAATCCTGATCACGGGTATTGCCACCTTTTGCTCCTACACCTCCACGATGTTGTGCACGGAATTCCGATAGGGCAGTACGTTTTATATAGCCAAGATGCGATATGGTGATAATCATTGGATCATCGGGATACATGTCCTCATCATTGAATTCGCTTGATTCATAGCGGATAAGGGTGCGTCGTTCATCGCCATATTTATCTCTAACTTCGATAAGCTCCTCCTTCATCACCTGTCGGCATACCTCATCATTAGTAAGAATATCGTTAAGGTGAGCAATGAGTTTCATAAGGTCGTCATATTCTGAGCGCAGTTTATCCATTTCCAGACCGGTGAGCTGGCGAAGACGCATCTCTACGATTGCTCGTGTCTGGATTTCATCAAGATCAAAGCGTTCTGCGAGTTTTTGGCGAGCCTCATCAGTTGTGGCGGAATGACGAATTATGTGAATCACTTCATCAATGTTGTCACAAGCAATCATCAAACCCTTCAAAATATGAGCACGATCCTCAGCTTTCTTGAGTTCATATCTTGTGCGTCGGATCACAACATCGTGGCGATGATCCACAAATGCTTCAAGTAGTTCCTTTAGATTAAGGGTCTTCGGACGCCCGTTGACCAGAGCAACGTTATTTACGCTGAAGGAGGTCTGGAGCTGAGTAAGTTTGAAAAGCTTATTGAGCACAACACGGGCATTCGCATCACGCTTGATCTCAATCACTATATTGATTTTGCCTCGGGCAGAAGTATCAGTGACATCAGCAATGCCATCAATTTTCTTTTCTTCTACAAGATTAACAATGCTTTTTACAAGGTCTGCCTTAAGTACTCCGAAAGGAATTTCGGAAATCACTATCTGGTCAGAAGCCCCCTCGCTTTCAATTTCAGCTTTAGCACGTAACACTATTCGACCGCGTCCGGTTTCGAAAGCGTCTTTTACACCTTGAATACCATAGATTTCACCACCAGTAGGAAAATCCGGAGCCTTGATGAATTCCATCAATCCCTCAACATCCATTTCAGGGTTGTCAATCAAAGCCAAAGCCGCATTTAAAGATTCAGTAAGATTATGGGGCGGCATATTGGTAGCCATTCCAACTGCGATACCGGAAGCTCCATTTACAAGAAGATTAGGGAAACGAGTGGGAAGAACTGCCGGTTCAGACAAAGTATTGTCAAAGTTCGGAACAAAATCCACAGTGTCTTTATCGAGATCTTCGAGCATCTCCTCACCCATACGGGCTAACTTCACCTCAGTGTAACGCATGGCGGCAGGGGAGTCTCCATCGATAGAACCGAAATTACCCTGACCGAAGACAAGGGGATAACGTAATGACCATTCCTGCGCCAATCTCACCATTGTGAGATAAATGGAAGAATCTCCATGTGGGTGGTACTTACCCATTACTTCACCGACAATTCGGGCTGACTTCTTGGTATCGCCGGAGAAATTATTACCAAGCTCATTCATTCCAAAAAGAACCCTTCGATGCACAGGCTTGAAGCCATCTCTGACATCAGGGAGTGCGCGCGAAACAATTACCGACATTGAATAGTCGATATAAGCGCTTTTCATTTCCGATTCAATATTAATCGGGATAATCTTATCGTCTCCTTGCATTTTCTATTATTTTATGAACGCTGGTGAAAGGAATCATCAATTATATATTACGATAGAAAACAGGAATTATCCACCAGCGATTCTAAGCTACAAAGTTAATGCTTTTTTCTTAATTCCGCAATAATTTCGAAAAATAGGTATTCTATTAAAAAATAGGAGAATTAATTTTTAATATACTTTTTTGGCATAGCATTTGTTATATTAATAGGTAAAAATAATATTCAAAAGGTTATTGGATGAAAAACGATTTTTCAAAACAATTCCGTCCTATAATTGAGGTGGCGGTTGAGGAAGCCAAGCGATTCAATTCGCCTTTTATCATGTGCGAGCATTTTGTGCTTGCTGCCCTTCATAAAAAGGATGGCTATGGATTCAGAATTCTGAAGCAGCTTAATATACCAATTGAAAAGATTGAGAGCGAGCTTGAGGAATATCTGAGCGAGCCTCACAAAAGTGAGGAGACGACGACTCTTTTCGAACAACAATATAAGATAAGTCTTAGCGCAGTGAGGCAGCTTCAGCTGGCTATGGCTGAAGCTCGAAAAATGAATTCACAAGTTATAGGAAGCGAACATATTTTGCTTGCTCTTATACACGATAGTCGAGGAATGGATAGTGAGATTCTAAAACACATAAAAGAGGAATATTTGAATTTCGATATATCAATTCAGAGCATTAATGCATCTGATTTCCGTGGTTTCGGTCCTCAGAAAGAGGGAAATAAAGGTCCGGAAGATGCTTTTATGTCTGACATGGATGATGAAGATTCGGAATTCCCCTCCGCTTCCCCACAAAAGAAAAGTGGAAAGGGAAAGAGCAAGAGTGATACTCCGGCTCTTGATAAGTTCGGATTTGACATGACCAAGGCGGCCGCCGAGGGGAGACTGGATCCTGTTGTGGGACGAGATAACGAAATAGAGCGTCTTGCCCAGATTCTTTCAAGAAGAAAGAAAAACAACCCCGTTCTTATAGGAGAGCCGGGGGTAGGGAAATCGGCTATTGTCGAGGGTCTTGCGCTCCGCATAGTTCAAAGAAAAGTATCAAGAATCTTATTTGACAAGAGAGTTATAAGTTTAGATTTGCCGGGTATGGTGGCTGGTACCAAATATCGTGGTCAGTTTGAGGAGAGAATAAAGACTGTCCTTGATGAATTGACCAAGAATCCGGATATCATTCTATTTATCGATGAGATCCATACTATAGTGGGTGCCGGAGGCGCTCCCGGCAATATGGATGCTGCCAATATTCTAAAACCGGCATTAGCACGTGGTGAAATTCAATGTATTGGTGCAACCACCTTAGATGAATATCGTCAGAATATTGAGAAGGATGGTGCTCTTGAGAGAAGATTCCAAAAGGTTATGGTTGAGCCAACTTCTGCTGAAGAAACTCTGGAAATTCTCAAGCAGGTGAAGCAGAAATATGAGGATCATCATAATGTGAATTATACCGACGGTGCCCTTGAAGCTTGTGTGAATCTTACCGAAAGGTATATAAGCGACCGTAATTTCCCCGATAAGGCTCTTGATGCCCTGGATGAAGCAGGAAGTCGTGTGCATATCACCAATATAGTGGTGCCTGAAGAGATTGAGGTTTTGGAGCGTGAGGTAGAAGAACTTACCCAACAGAAGCTTTCAGCAGCTAAGGCACAGGACTATGAATTGGCGGCATCCTTAAGAGACAAGGTGGGAGAGACCAAAAAACGTCTTGACAGCACAAAGGCTGAGTGGGAAAAATCACTTGATTCTGAGCGTCAGGAAGTGAATGAAGACAAAGTGGCTGAAGTGGTGGCAATGATGACCGGAGTGCCCACACAGAGGATAGCTCAAGCTGAGGGTACCCGTCTTATCAAGATGGGTGATACTCTTAAAGGCTCTGTTGTGGGTCAGGATGATGCCATCAAGAAAACGGTTAAGGCTATTCAGCGTAATCGTATCGGTCTTAAGGATCCCAACAAGCCTATAGGTGTATTTATGTTTTTGGGACCCACCGGTGTAGGAAAGACACTTCTTGCAAAGAAATTGGCCGAATATCTGTTTGATTCCTCGGATGCTTTGATCAGAATGGATATGAGTGAATTCATGGAAAAATTCACGGTGTCTCGTCTTGTCGGTGCACCTCCGGGATATGTTGGATATGAAGAGGGTGGACAGTTGACTGAGAAAGTGAGACGTCATCCCTATTCTGTGGTTCTGCTTGATGAGATAGAGAAGGCTCATCCCGATGTTTTCAATCTTCTTCTTCAGGTGATGGATGAAGGTCGTCTTACGGATTCCTTGGGAAGAAAGATCGACTTCAAGAATACTATACTCATAATGACAAGTAATGTTGGGTCGCGTCAGCTTAAGGACTTTGGTGGAGGCGTGGGTTTCAATACCGGTAATATTTCCAAAGATCAGGCTCATGGAGTGATTTCCAAAGCTTTAAATAAAGCTTTCAGCCCCGAATTCCTTAACCGTGTTGATGACATTATAATGTTTGATCAGCTTGATAAGGAGGCTATATTCTCTATAATTGATATTGAGCTCAAGGAATTCTTCACACGAATTGAGAACCTGGGTTATAAGATGAATTTGAGCGATGATGCTAAGAATTTTATTGCCGAAAAAGGTTATGACAAAAATTTCGGTGCTCGTCCTCTGAAGAGATCAATCCAGAAATATCTTGAAGATGAGTTGGCTGAGCTTATGCTCAAACTTAATGCAGAGGGAACTATCGGTGGTGAGATTAATGTATCCTATAAGGAGGGAGATGAAAAGCTTACTATAGATTATAAGCCTCTTGTGTCTTAATGTGTTATAAAGATAAATAATCTTTTATGACAATTTTGATAAAAAGATGTCGGAGTAATTATTTGCTCCGACATCTTTTTTGTCTTTTTTAATTTTAGAATAACAAAGCTATTCTGAAAGTGAGATATGCGAAAATCCATGCAAGTGTGGTGTTGTATATTGCTGAGAATAATGAGTATCTCCAGGAACCGGTTTCCCTTGCAATCGCTGTCAAAGTAGCGATACATGGGAAATACAGTAATACAAAAACCATGAAAGCGAGAGCAGATGGAGGTGAGAAAGGAGCCTTCCCTGTAATTACGGATGGCGCACTGAGGCGTTGTGAAAGTAGATCCGCATCATCCTCTCCTATATAAAGAACGCCTAATGTAGATACGACAACTTCTTTTGCAGCAGCCCCTGCAAGAAGTGAGACCGTAGATTTCCAGCCTAATTCCATCGGACGAACTATCGGCTCAATAAATTTACCTATATGACCAAGATAAGAGTGACTTTGCTGATATTCCTTGAGGACAACCTCATCCACTTTTTCATCGCCAAGTGCATTTATTCTTTCCTCTGGAATTTCAGCGATTGTTTCTATTCGGAACGCGTCCGGAATATCTCGTGATTCATATCTTGGAAAATATGACAGCGCCCAGATAATAATTGAAGCTACAAGAATCAGACCTCCCATTTTTCTTAAATATTGTTCTGCCTTTGACCACATATTTCGCATAGTGGCTTTGAACGTCGGCATTCGATAAGGAGGGAGTTCCATTACAAATGGTGTCTCATCCTCTTTTAACCAGAATCTTCTCATAAGGCGTGCTGTCATGATGGCGATTAATATTCCAAGCATGTAAAGTCCAAGAAATACCCAGGCTCCGTAATGAGGAAAGAAACATCCTACCAATAGCACATAGATAGGTATTCGCGCTGAACAGCTAATGAATGGATTGATAAGAATCGTGATTAGTCTGCTTGATTTGCTTTCAATTATTCTTGTGGACATTATTGCAGGAACATTGCATCCGAATCCCATTACCAGTGGGATGAAAGATTTTCCATGCAATCCCATCCTATGCATCACCTTATCCATAATGAAGGCTACTCTTGCCATATATCCTGAATCCTCCATAAAAGAGATGAAAGTATAGAGTATCAATATATTAGGAAGAAAAACAATCACCCCTCCGACTCCTCCTATGATACCATCGAGAATAAGATCCTTTAGAGGCCCGTCAGCCATGTTTTCTCCAATTAGTCCGGAAATCCAACCCACAAGACTTTCTATCCATTCCATGGGATAGGATCCAATCCGGAATGTGGCCCAGAACATAAACCACATTATTGCAAAGAAGATAGGAAAGCCAAAGAGTTTATTGGTGACAAAGGTATCTATGATTTTAGTAGATTTTTCCTCTTTGACGACACCTCCATTCATGGTTTCGGCAAGTGCTCCCTGAATAAATCCATATTTTTCAGCGGCTATAGCAGATGTGATATCCTCATTTAGGTTCTTCTTTATTTTTTCATTAAGTGTTTTGCGAATATTGACCCATTTATCATAATCCGGATATACTCTCAACATCTCTTCAATTTCCGGATCCCTCTCAAGAAACTTGATTGCAAGAAAACGTGGAGAGAAATGATGGGAGATTGCCCGATCTTTTTTGAATTCATCCTTGAGCACCTTCACACAATCTTCGATTTCCGATCTCATCAGAACATGAATATGTCTGGTGTCATTGCTTTTCATTTCATAGACCTCTATCACGGTGTCAAGGAGTTTGTCTAATCCTATTCCTGAAGATGCGATGGTGGGCACTATTGGTACGCCTATCATCTTTCCAAGTAATTTATAGTCTAATTCAACCCCACTTTTCTGCAGTTCATCATACATATTTAGATCGATTACCATGCTGCGGTTCATATCGATCAGCTCTGTGGTGAGATACAGGTTTCTCTCAAGATTTGAGGCTACCACAACGTTGACAATAATATCCGGGGTCTCTTCCCGCAGATATCTCATCACGTAGAGTTCCTCAGGGGAATAGGCAGAGAGGCTGTAAGTACCCGGAAGATCAACGATTTTAAGAAGGTAACCTTTATATTTGATGATTCCCTCTTTAGCACCAACCGTTACTCCGGCATAGTTACCCACATGTTCACGGGCACCTGAAACTTTATTGAAAATAGAGGTTTTCCCACAATTGGGGTTTCCTATCAATGCAATATTTATGATTTTATCTTTCCGGATGTTGCTAAACTCATGATCTTCATGTTTTTCTGTATGTGCATCAACATGTATCTTGGAATTAACCCATTCCTCAAGTAACTGTACTTCCACAAGTTCTGCTTCAGCCCGACGAAGAGACACTTCATAATCCATCAAGGCATATTTAACCGGGTCCTGCAAAGGAGCGTTGAGGATTACTCTTACTTCTCTTCCTTTGACAAATCCCATCTCCATGACTCTCTTCCTGAAGGCGCCATGACCTAAGATTTTTGTAATAACTCCGGTCTGCCCCGGCTTTAATTCAGATAATCTCATTAACGTTTATTTAAGTCCGGTAAATTATAGGATCAATAAATATTATTACAAAATTACACTTTATAATTCAAATTAATATTGGTTAATACATTTATTTTTATTTTTGATATGAAAAATACCTACAAATGGTTATATACCACCTTTCCCATAACAAAGATTCTTCATTTACAGACGTCGAAATCACACTTTCTCATATTTTCAATCTAAGTTTTATCCTCTTCATTTTATTATTTAAAGTAGTTTTATTAATTTAGTGGAAAATAGCAATCAATATCATGAATAGCACGGTAACAAAAGATGCAGACTTCCGAAGAAAGCCGGAATGGTTGAAGATTAAATTGCCTAAAGGGTTTAAAACCCAACAGGTGATAGGCCTCTTAAACGAGAAAGGACTACATACTATCTGTTCAAGTGGGATGTGTCCCAACAGAGCTGAATGTTGGGGCGCGGGAACAGCAACTTTTATGATAGGAGGAAACATTTGTACACGCAATTGCCGCTTTTGCAATGTCACGTCGGGAAAGCCATTACCAATAAACAATCAGGAAATCGAAGATATCGTAGCTTCCATAAAGGAGTTGCGGCTAAAACATGTTGTCATCACCTCTGTGGATAGGGATGATCTTCCGGATTGCGGGGCAGGGCATTGGGCTGCAATGATATATGCTCTTCATAAGGAATGTCCCGGTGTCACTATGGAGGTTCTTATTCCTGATTTTAAAGGCCGTACGGAATTGTTGGATTTGGTGATTTCTGAAAAGCCCGATATTATCTCCCATAATCTTGAGACAGTGAGGAGACTGACCCCCGATGTCAGAACTTTTGCTACATACGATAATTCATTAAATGTTTTGAGATACCTCGCCCGAAACGGAGTAAGAACCAAGTCCGGTATAATGCTTGGACTCGGGGAGAGAAGAGATGAAATACTTCAAACAATGGATGATCTTTTGGATGCAGGTTGTAAAATCATGACTATCGGCCAGTATCTTCAACCCACGAAGAATCATTATAAAGTTAGGGAATACATTAATCCGGATGTTTTTAGAGAATACGGAGAGATTGGAAAGAAGAAGGGCTTCTTGCATATTGAGAGTGCACCGATGGTGAGGTCAAGCTATCATGCAGAACGTCATATACATTGAATGGGATGAAAGTAATTGATTTTGGATGCACAGCCTATAGAGAGATATGGCACAAGCAGAAAGAGTTGCAAGATGAAATTATTCAATGCAATAAGAAGTGTTTGCAAAATAAAGAAGAATTTATTCTTGTCGGAGAGCATCCATCGGTATATACGATCGGGTTTCACGGAAACATTTCCAATCTTTTATTTGATGAAAAGACACTTGAAAAGAAGGGATGTGAATGTATCAGAATCGAAAGAGGAGGGGATATCACCTATCATGGCCCGGGACAAATTTTGGTATATCCCATTCTTGACCTACCTTACCACTCATTGGGGGTGAAAAAGTATGTGAATATACTTGAGGAAGCTGTGATACGTCTTTTAAGAAGATACGGAATTACAGGAGAAAGAATTGAGGGTGCAACCGGTGTTTGGATAGATAAAGGCACTATATTGGAAAGAAAGATTTGTGCGATTGGTATTAAAGTATCAAGAGGAGTATCGATACATGGACTTGCATTGAATGTCAATACTGATCTTGAATGGTTTCGTGCAATTAATCCATGTGGCTTCACCGACAAAGGTGTAACCTCTATGGGTGCAGAGATAAAAAAGAATCTCGACATTGCTGTGATTAAACACGAACTTGTCGAGATTCTAATGGACTTACTATGAGTTATTTATTTTCCTCAGCTTCATACTCACGTTCCAAGAATAATTTCACCTCTCTGAAAAGTTTGGAAGCGAAAACGAAATCATTTAATGATTCGCTTTTGCTTCGGAAAATAGTACGGTCATTACCACTCCAATCACAATGACCTTTATTAATGAAAACAATGTGTTCGCCGATACCCAACACTGAATTCATGTCATGAGTATTGATTATGGTGGTTATTCCATATTCATGGGTTATGTCGCTCAGAAGTTCATCAATAAGAATGGAAGTTCGAGGATCGAGACCGGAGTTAGGCTCATCACAAAATAGATATTTAGGATTTAGCGCAATGGCTCGGGCTATTGCTACGCGCTTCTGCATACCTCCTGAGATTTCAGAAGGATATTTACCATCTGCATTTTCCAATCCCACACGTTTAATACAGAAGTGAGCTCTTTCTAATTGTTCCTTATGATTCATATCGCTCAGCATTTTCAGTGGAAACATCACATTGCCAAGCACAGTTTCATTATCAAAAAGAGCCGATCCTTGAAATAGCATCCCTATTTCAGACCTCAATTGTCTTTTCTGTTCATTATTTAAAGATCTGAACCGTCTCCCGTCATATAGAATCTCTCCTTCTTCAGGAGTCATCAAGCCAATAAGACATTTCATAAATACAGTCTTTCCTGAACCGCTTTGACCTATGATTAGATTCGTCTTTCCGGTTTCAAAGACAGCGCTAATGTTATGAAGCACTTGTTGGCCGTCAAACCACTTGGATACGTTTTTAGCCTCTATCATTGTAAAAGAAGTTTAGTTAAAATTACATCGGCAAGAAGAATCAGAATAGAACTTGAAACGACGGCTTTCGTACTTGCCTGTCCCACTTCCAAAGATCCTCCCTTCACATAATATCCATAATAGGCTGCCACGGAAGTGATAATAAAAGCAAAGATTAAAGTCTTTATTATGCCATACCACACATACCATTCATTAAAAAAAGATTGGATGCCATAGACATAATCTCCCATTGAAATCATGCTTGTGAATTCAGCTATCAGAGCTCCTCCTACCAATCCCATGAACATAGAAAGAATACACAGCACCGGTACAAATAATACAAAACCTATTATTTTCGGAAGAACAATGAATGAAGCGGAATTTATTCCCATTATCTCCATTGCGTCAATCTGTTCGGTGACACGCATAGTGCCGATTTCAGACGCGATATTACTACCAACTTTACCGGCAAGAATCAGAGACATCATGGTAGATGAAAATTCCAATAATAGAATCTCGCGAGTTGCCAATCCAGTGGAATAGGATGGTATTAACGGAGAAACTATATTTATGGTCATTTGAATACAAATCACGGCACCAATGAATATTGAGATTATAATAACCAAAGGTATCGAATCAACCCCAAGTTTATTAATCTCAAAGACAAGGCTTTTGAAAAATTCTTTCCATTTTTCCGGAATCCGGAAAACATGATTCATAAACACACAATAACGACCGAATGATTTAATCGACCCAATAATCATTATATTTTATAATTAAATTTAATTTTCGGAAATGCATTATTATAATAATATTCCGGTAAAAGGAAACCATTGCACTCTCGGTTATGAGAGATGATTTCTTTTATTAAACATATTTTCAATTCGCAAAGTTAATAAAAAATTTGGTGAGAAATTCTTATTTTATTAATTTTGTGGAAAATCAAAAAGTCTAAAATATGCTTATAATAGGAATTGCAGGAGGAACCGGATCCGGAAAGTCCACTGTAGTGCGAAAAATAATAGAAAGTCTTCCTAAAGATGAAGTGGCTGTGCTTCCCCAAGATTGCTATTACAAGGATAATGCTCATATTCCTCTTGAGGAGCGACTTAAAATGAATTATGATGAGCCTGCCTCCATAGAATGGTCTCTACTAACACACCAGCTTAAAGAATTAAAGGAGGGGAGAGCTATTGATATGCCAACTTATGAATTTGTGACATGTTCGCGGCTTAAGGAAACGGTGCATATCGAGCCTCGGAAAGTGGTGGTGGTGGAAGGTATCCTTGTATTATGTGACAAGGAGTTGCGCGACATGATGGATGTAAAGGTTTTTGTTGATGCGGAAGATGATGAAAGATTAATAAGAGTGATTCATCGGGATTGCATCGAACGCGGACGTACTCCTCAGATGGTAATCGACAGATATATCGAGACCTTAAAGCCGATGCATGAATTATATATTGCTCCTTCAAAGAGATATGCTGACCTGATTATTCCACAAGGAGGGCATAATTTAGTGGCTATAAAACTACTTACGGATTATATCCGTTCACTTTTGACTCCAAATTCGAATTTATAAAACCGTAATGTAGATGAAATTTTCTACTATTTTTTCTAAAGACAGACTAAAGAAAAAGAATGATGAGACACCTGAGAAGCTTACTCCCGAAGAGGAACGTGAGCTTGAAGGGATTCAACCTGATATGCAGGAACTCATTATCGAAAAAGAAGAGGAGGCCATAGATGAAGTAAATCCGGAGGAAGTAGAGATATCTTCCAAGGAAGAAAAAGAGACTCTCCCGGAGAAGGGCGTTCTTCGCACTCACAATCTCGTGAAAAAGTATGGAAAGCGTACAGTTGCCAATAAGGTCACAATAGATGTTACTCAAGGCGAGATTGTAGGCCTGTTAGGTCCTAATGGTGCTGGGAAAACCACAACCTTTTATATGACCGTTGGACTTATTAAACCCAATGAAGGACAGGTATTTCTTGATAACCATGACATCACGGGATACCCTGTATATAAAAGAGCTCAATTTGGAATCGGCTATCTTCCTCAGGAAGCTTCAGTGTTTCGATCAATGAGTGTGGAGAATAATATCCGGGCTATTCTTGAGATGACTAATACATCAAAAGAATATCAACGTGAGAAACTTGAAATGCTTATAAAGGAGTTTTCTCTTGAAAAGGTGAGACATAATCTGGGTAATAATCTCTCCGGAGGTGAGCGGAGGCGAACGGAAATTGCACGATGTCTGGCTATTAATCCCAAATTTATTATGCTTGATGAACCTTTCGCCGCAGTGGACCCTATTGCAGTGGAAGATATCCAATCAGTGGTTTATCACTTGAAAGAAAGAAATATCGGAATTCTTATCACTGACCATAAGGCTGATTCAATTTTAGGTATTACCGACAGGGCATATCTTCTTTTTGAGGGGAAAGTTCTTTTTCAAGGAACCAGCGAAGAACTGGCCGCAAATCCCATTGTAAGGGAGAAATATTTAGGCCGTGATTTCATATTTACCAAAAAGAAATTTGACTAAAAACTATATAATGAAATGAACAAACTATCTCGTTATTCCACATCTTCCCTGCTTGTGCATTTTGGTTATCTGTTTGGATTATTTTTCATCATGCTTGTCACATGTAGTTTTGTGACATATTTCATTCCTTACTTGGGTTTGTCGCCCCGAACAAAGGCTTTTTCGGTTGCTGCCTTGCAATCAATTATAATCTTTATTTTGCCGGCACTTGCCTATACTCATTTCTTTAGTGGGAGAGCATTTCAGTCTTTGACGCTTACAAAAGCTCCAAAATGGAAATCTATTCTTGGGGTGCTTCTAATATTTATAATCGGATTCCCTTTTTTGAATCAGATAATTTTTTGGAATGAGACTATAAACCTTCCGGAATCTATGAGTGGCCTTGAGGAAGCACTGCGTAAAATGGAAGATAATGCTGCCGATGCTACTAAATTACTCTTGTCTTCTACATCTTATGGAGGATTGATCGCCGGTATTCTTATAGTGGGTATATTAACCGGAATCGCAGAAGAACTGTTTTTCCGCGGTTGTATGCAAAAAGCTTTTATTAAAAGTGGAATAAACGCTCACGTTGCTATCTGGATAACTGCTATTATCTTTTCAGGGATGCATTTTCAATTTTTTGGATTTGTACCAAGAATGTTGTTGGGTGCTCTATTCGGTTATCTTTTTTGGTGGACTGGCTCCCTCTGGGTTTCCATTATAGCTCATTCAATCAACAATATCATAGTTGTCGTCGATAGCTGGTTAATGCAAAGAAATATTATAGATATTGATTTTGAACATTTGGGTGTAGAAAGAAATTCCGTGTCTTGGCTGTTTTGCGCGAGTGCAATTCTTCTGATTATATTTTTCTATTTCGGAAGAAATTATTTTTTTAGGAAAACTAATATCAATAAGCTAAATGGCCTCAATAGGATATAGAGATGTTCTGGCAGATATAAAAAAAGGAAAAGACCTTTCTCCTGTTTTTATTTTAATGGGGGAGGAGACCTTTTATATTGATAAATTGGTAGAGGCATTTGAGAATCACGTGATTCCTGAGGAAGACAAGGATTTTAATCAGAACATATTCTATGGAAATGACACAGATATCGATACAGTTGTGGCAAGTGCCCAACAGTTTCCGGTTATGGCCGGACGGAAACTTGTAATCTTGAAGGAATCGCAGACTATGCATCAAGCGAAGACTCAGCTTGATAAGCTGGCCTCATACCTCTCTCGCCCGAATAAGAGTACGATTTTAGTGATTGTATATAAAGGAGATAATCTCAGTTCAACTTCCAAACTTTTAAAGGCTGCTTCATCTTCAAAAGCAGTTATATTTAAAAGTGAATTGGTGAAGGAATGGAATCTTTCTTCGCATGTAAAGGATTATTGTAGTTCAATTGGTTTTTCAATTGAGGATAAGGCTGTAGGGATGTTATGTGAATACATCGGATCGCCTCTAAGTAAGCTTTTCGGTGAGGTGAATAAGCTTGCCATGATTAAAGGTAAAGACAACAGAATCACAGCAATAGATGTAGAGAAACATATAGGAATTTCGAAAGATTTTAATAATTTTGAACTTATCAAGGCTGTCAGTACAAAGAATTACCCTAATGCCATGAAGATTATGCGATATTTTGAATTGAATCCCAAAACAAATCCCACTGTAATGACCAACAGCATGCTTTTTGGGTTCTTTCAGAAAATATCAATATGTCATTATTTGAATGATAAAAGCGAGAAAGGGTTGATGGAAGGACTTGGATTCAAGAATGCGTGGCAGCTCAGGGATATTAAGGAGGGATTAAGAAACTATAACCCGAGGCAGGCTGTGAATTGCGTTCATTTCTGCCGTGAGTTTGATACTAAAAGCAAAGGAGTTGATTCTTTTCAGAATGAGTATAACCTTCTTAGAGAACTGATTTTTAAAATATTCACCACCTAAGAAAATATCCATCTAATATAATTGAAAATATAAAGGGAATGATATTTTATTATAGTGGAATAGGCAATTCAAAATTTACAGCTGAAAGATTAGCTGAGGAAATAGGAGAGCGGTTGATTCGTCTCACCGATGTGAAATCGTCCGGTCAAGTTTTTAATGGGGAAAGTCTGGGATTCGTATTCCCTATCTATTCATGGGGTGTACCTACGATAGTCACACAGTTTTTCAGTGAATTAAGTGATGATTTTATAAATATAATTTCAGAGAATAATATACCGGTATGGATGGTTTGTACATACGGAGATGAGATAGGAAATGCAGCGGAAATGTTCGAAAAGTGTTTGGCGGGGAGAGGATTGAGAATGTATGGGGCTTGGGGTGTGAGAATGCCTAACACCTATGTACTTCTCCCCGGATTTGATGTGGATTCAAGGCCTGTGGAAGAAGAAAAACTAAAGAATGCTCCAAAGATCATATCGAAAATTGCTTATAAAATTAGAATTGGAGAGTGGGAGAAAAATGTATGGAAAGGAAGCTTTCCCAAATTACGCTCTATGATATTTCCTCTATTTAACAAATGGGGAGTTTCTCCGTCAAAATGGAGACATGATGACAGATGTGTGAAATGTGGAAAGTGTGCAAAAGCGTGTCCCGTGAAAAATATTGAAATGCTTAAGGATGGTCCGAAATGGAATTCAAACTGTATGTGTTGTCTTGCTTGTTATCACGTATGTCCAGTCCATTCCATTGATTATGGGAAAGTAACAAAGAATAAAGGACAATACAGAGGTCCCGGATCAATCAACGGGTAAAAATCATATATTTGAATTATAATATTCTTTTTTGCCTGTAACTTCTGCTCCTATAAATGGAGGTAAAGGGTATTCTCTTCCGGATTCCTTAAGTTCAATCTCAGCAATTGTAGGAGAGTTTTTATTGATAAATTCGTCCACTTCCCATTTATAACCTTTATAATTTACAATCCATCGACGTTTCATTATTGGCTCACCGATACACATTTTTAACATCTCCTCAGCTTCAGAAACAGGAATCGGATATTCAAATTCATTCCTTGTGTCACCCTTATTCTTGCTTTTTATGGTTATATATGCTTGTGTGTCAATTATTCTAATTCTCACAACTCTCTCCGGATCTTTCGACAGATAACCTTGTTTGATAAATAATGTGTTTTCCGATAATTCTTTATAACATTCTGAAATTATCAGGTATTTGTGTTCAATCTCTTTTGCCATAATATAAATGTATTTTATTAAGTAAGTGTTCAAAATTAATTTATACTATATGCGAGCTTATTTTTTAGACG
>CAMWUJ010000038.1 GCA_947177405.1 uncultured Porphyromonadaceae bacterium
ACTCTTTTCACCTCACAAAGATACTCTCGGTCTTGGCTTTCTTAGAGGAAATATAGTGAAAAATTCTGATATTATTACTTCTCATTCAATATAATAGCAGAAATAATACTCTCAATCTATTATATATCGATCCTAATGTTCCTGATATTTACAAATAAATTTGTCCCTTTCCCATAAGGATTAGCATCAAAGACTTTTAATAATCAGAGAGTTGGCTTTGTCAACAACCCTGGTATCGAGGCTGGCAAGGTAGATTCGGGTTGTCGTCTCACTATCATGACCCATCCCTTCGCTTATGACACTCAAAGGTATCCCTTTAGCTTTGGCGGCTGATGCCCAGCTATGACGGGCCACATATAATGTCAAGGGGATTGTTATCCCTACTTTCTTCGCTATCGCTTTGAGACTGCGGTTGATGTTATAGCTTACGTTGCGATATGTGTAGCGTTCATTTATCCCTATTTTTTTGATGATGGGTAAAAGATAATCACTTGCATTTTCAGGGTATTTATCGAGTATCGTCTGCATCTCTTTAGTCCACTTGATAGTCAATAACTGCCCCGTTTTTCTTCGACGGTATGTTATAAAGCCATTCACAAGGTCTGATTTTCTGAGATATGCCATGTCAATGAAACTCATTCCCCGAAGCATGAAGCTCAATATGAACATATCGCGGGCATAGTCAAGCGAAGGCTTCGATGACAAATCGAGCACCTTGATTTTTTTGATTATGAATAAGGGTAATGCTCGTTTCACTGTCTTGTCCACACCCGTATATACATGACGAAAAGGATTCCTGTTTTTAATTATGTTTTCTTCCACCGCACGATTATAGACTGCACGCAGGATACGTGTATAAAAGGAAATAGTATTTGGAGAAACACCTCTTTGCTGATGCCATGCTTCATAAGCCTCCATCACTTCAGTATTGAGGCAATCCAGCATTATATCTTCACCTCGACGGAACTTCTTAAAGCTGTTAAGTGCGACGGTATATGTTTCAGAAGTTCTAATTTTCCCGTTATGTTTGAGCTTTATGATGATATTTTTCATGAAGGCGAACAGGCTGTACTCGCTGACATAGCGTTTGAATTCCCCGATCACATCATCAGCTGTGTAAGAAAGACCGTTGGCATCAAGCTTTCTGTCGATCTTATTCAGTCGATCTAAATCCCGGTTGATACTTTCACGAATTGAAAGGATCACCGACTTGCGCTCACTTTTTTGAGTAGTCGTCACCATAGATCGAGATTCGTCCCATTCGGATGGAAATATTTTATAACCTGAAACCAGTTGTTTCACTTTCCTTTCGTGAATAATCTGATAGTAGATTGTTCCCTCGTGGTCTGCGACAGTCGAGGGACGAAACTTTATTTTTATCGAAGCCATTGAAATTGGATTAAGAAATTATTACTCCGATAAAAATAATGATTATTGGTCTTTTGTCATCCGGAGATCAGATTTTATAAACTTACATTTAGGGAAAAATTCCGAACGACAGGTGCAAAAATAAAGCTATCCGGCCATATATCGACTGCATCATGTGGCATATAATAACAGATTTTATTGAACGAGGGCTTATATGATGATGAGGTGTTTTTTAGCAACCAGGCAATGGCTTCTTATTTTCCTGTCAGGGCTTCTTGCTCCTTTGGGTAACGGGCACCTACAACAACAGTTCCTCGTTTGTACCCATAGTATATACCTGTGCAGTATCAAAGAATGTTACACCGAGATCTACAGCTTTACGGATTACTATTCTTCTGACTTCATCCGATGTGTTAATTATAAATTTTCTTTTCAGCGCAGGAGGGGAAAATTGTCGCTATAAGTGCGAGAAATCCAAAAAAGAATTTATTCATAGTCTTTGATATCGGTTTTGATAACATTTGTTAATACGTTATTGGGATTAAGCGGTGTCACATCATCAAGAAGGAGTGAATCCACCATATGTAGAGTGCCTTGTTTGTACTTTTGGAAATGTTCAGAGGCTATATGGCTTTTATATGCTTCCTGACTTGCGTAGGTCTCTAAAATCGTGATGTTGCAAGGATTCTCTTTATCTGCCACTGCATACATGGTCAGCACACCCGGCTCAGTCTCCAATGACACTGTTCCAACCTCGACAGCATATTTCATATACTCATCAAGATACTCAGGATTAACCTGGATCTTAGACAGACGGACTATACCGTCAGACTGCATGGGGAATTTTTTACACATATTGTTGTCCGTTGAAATACTTTCCGTAGAATGGCTATCGCCACAAGCACTGAATAAAATCAGAGCCGTGGCGACAGTCAACAGTAATTTAAGCGACCGGATCATATTCAATCCTTTTTGCTCCAGTTATCATGCATCTTCCGGCACTTCCCTATCACATCACCCGAAAGGATGTAGGAGTAAGTCGGGAACTCGAAAAGAACTGTGTGCATCTTGTTATAGTCGATCTTTCCGTTCTCGTCAAGATTGTCCTCGTTCACGTAAGTATTTGCAATAGAGCAGATGAAGTTGTTGAAGCCGTTACATTCGTAGATATCGACAATCTCCAGCTCCATAGTCAACGGTGCTTCGTCTATGACAGGTGTGCCAGCCTCACCCCGATGATATTCGAACACTTCTGACTTGTCTTCTTTATCTCCGTCCACGCTACCCACATAATCGACCTTCTCAAGCATTTCGGGACTTACGAGATTGAGTGAAAAGCGTTTCCCAATGCCGAGAGCCGGAGTTGTGTAATGCGCCTGCGCCATGCTTACAAGCACACGATCGTGGCTCACTATTCCTATATGTGATAACTCCATCCAGTTTACCTTGCCATTTACATCAGCGCCTATTACGGTAACGGGGGTGGGATAAAGAGCTAACCGCGATCCTAAATTTACTTTTTTAGCCATAGTTATTCTTCAATTTTAGACTCCATCCAATTAAAAATGTTAAATGCAGGGCGGCCAATTTTTGAGATAAAATCTTGAATCTCTGAAGGAGCAGCCTCCGCGCTGTGACTGAAGAGATTCGAGATTTTAGCCAAAAAGAGGCCGGGCCTGGGCAACTTTATTTCATTGGAAGTTGTCATTATATTTAAATTGATTAAAATTAAAGTTTTTAAATTACTCTTTGACTCGCATCTCAGGGGCATCTATCACCTTTTGACTCGTCATTGTTAATCAATAGTGGAAACTCGTCGATTTTCAATTGCCTCAGTCATATAGCTCGCTATATTCCTTCGTCTGCAAGGCGATATCTGCTCCCTGATATGCGACCCTGCATTAACAGTTTTTGTTGGATGGAGTCTAAATAATTTCATTGCATTTTTAAGGAAAATGTCTTCAGCATATTTACCGAGATCTGAATCCTGAGCTATTTCATTCTTTACTTTTGCAACTACCTTTTCGAGAATACTCCTTGCGATTCCGACACTGTCCATAAATTCTATATGGGAGTGTTCATCCCAGGAGGGCAACGGATAGCCATCCTCCATCAACGCATTGTTATCGGCGAGATATTTCAGATACTCATCGGCACGATGTGGGAATGAACATCTATAGCAGGAATATTCGATTGGGTAGTCATGCTTAAGACAGTCATCAAAGTGGCAAAGAATGAAACTGATCTTTTCATGCCATAGGATTTTCCCACGAACCTTTTGTATCCACACCTGTTGCGGTGGCAAGATCCTCAAGAGATTCAATCTCTTCCTTCGACAACTTTATTTTTGCAGCACTGGCCGCTTCATCCACGTGGCGCGGCTTTGTGGCACCGACAATAGGATAAGTGCCTTTGTTTATCGCATATGCGATTGCAATCTGTGATACGGATGCGTTGTGAGCTTCGCCAATCTTCTTCATTGCGGCGATGAGCATATCGAGCTTAGGGAGTATTGAATTATAAGTCATTGCCCTCTGACTTCCTTCCGGCATAGGATTGGATGTGCCGTACTTGCCACTCAATGCACCTTGTTCGAGGGTCATGTAGGCGAAGAAGTCGATGTCGTTTTCCCTACAGTAGTCAAGGATCCCTGCTTTTTCAGATGAGCGGTAAAGAAGGCTGAAGTGGTTCTGAACCGCCGACACACGGAAACCTTCCGCACGAAGGATCTCGTCGGCACGCTTTATCTGAGCCAGATTGTGATTGGAGACTCCCACATGCTTCACAACTCCTGATTTAAGAAGCGCGATAAGGCCGGGAGTCCATCTCTCCACATCAGCTGGATTATGAATCCAATATATATCGATATAAACGGTATGCAGACGCTTGCAACTCTCCTCTGCCATTGTTAATACAGGTGCCTCTGTTTCGGGAGCAATTTGCGGTGTGAATTTAGTGGAGATGATAAATTTTTCACGAGGATAATCCTTTATGAAATCTCCCAGAATATCCTCTGATGCTCCCATTCCATAGACGGTTGCGGTATCCCACATTGTAAGTCCCGCTTTATACGCGGCATCGAATACTGATTTGAGACTATCGGCATCCGTATGGTTACCGAATACCTGATCACCACCGGCCATTCCTGAGCCCCACGACCATGTTCCTAATGCAATTGATGGTAAAGTCTTCATAATATCTATTTTTTATAAATCTTTTTTCCGTTTATGATATAAAGTCCTTTTTCAAGGTTCTGAAATGATAACGCATCTTTTGCCACAATTGCCCCCGAAACTGAGAAAATGGTATGTTTTCCGATATTATGGTCTGTCTCCATATCTTCCATCCCTGTCATCATATCAAAACCAAGTGATTTAAGCCAAGTCTCTATCATTGAAGAGGCATTGGATGTCTGAGAAGAGCGTATCCACAGACTTGGCGAAAGGAAATCGCCATCCGGGATAAGTCGCTTGGCATCACTCTCCACACCGCTTATTCCGCTGCTTGCACTTGAAACGATTAATCCTATATTCTTCCCGGCCATTGACGCGCCATTATGGAAAAGATAAGTCTGCAAGGGAGCCGCCATGTTGCTCCACCATAATGGAGCGCCTATGATGATACAATCATAATCATCAAGATTTACATTCACCGGATCTATAGCCGGATAGGAAGACGCGTCATCCGGATTATTTCGTATTGCGGAAATCAACGAGCTTCCGATGGCGTAGTTGTTGGCGGCGTAATCCAGTCCCTTTTCTGCCGGTTCTATACGCACTACATCAGCTTCGATCTGCTTAGTAAGATCGGTTACGATATTATGCACATTGTTGGTATAACTATAATAGATCACGAGTGTCTTTGCATTAATAGCAATTGCCGATACTATCAGCATGAGTGATAAAAGAATCTTTTTCATAAAACTTAGTTTTTTAATTGATTTCTAATATTGACGGCTGGACTCCAAGATCGCGAAGCAAAGCCATCTCATTTGGAGTAAGGCAATAGTCGGAGGCGTGATCCTCACCGGAGGAAATTATTCCACTTTGAAGAAAATAATGCTTTAAAACACACTCCGGAGTAGTGTTGTAACGGAAAGCCACATATTTCACAGCTTCCATCTCACAGAAGTCTTTCGACAACATGATTTTTGTTTTCATTTCTTTGATTTTATTCATATTGCAAAATTAGGCAATGATGACTAAGATTAAGTGACAAATATTACTAAGGTCTAACCATTTTCTTAAATAACTGAATATTACCCCCTCAAATAATCGTATATTTTTAACTTTAATTGGTATTATTTCGATCCTGAAACGAAAGGATTAGATACAAAAAACTCGGAACTACTTGATAGTCCGAGGTTTGCCTTCTTTAATCCGAAGAAGTCAGGTAGCATATAGTGGAGCTGGAGGAGTTGTTCCTTATACTCCAAAGATTGCTATATCAATTAGATACAAACTCGTAAATTATTCGTGTAACGAGTTGGTAACGGTATTCTATACAATTCACCGGTGACTTTCAATCACCGTAGGAAACCTCTGCTTCCTATATTCAAAAAATACGAAATTTTCTCCGTACTCACAAGTCCGAGGGTTCATTTTAACTATTTTGATTTCAAAAGTTAAAATTCACAGAGAATGTCTCGTTGAACTAATTTATCGCCCGTATCAACTGTAATATATTATTCAGAATCCAGAATACTTTCAAATTTGCTTAGAAGCGATTGAATTTGGAGCTTCTTCTGTTGTGTCATGGACGATTCTCTTTTCTTTGGAGCCAATTCATCACCGAAGAGCGCAAGCACTTGATTCACTTTATCCATCCGCAAGGTTTCTTTACCCTGTTCCATTTCTCGTATAAACCGAAGTCCAACTCCGGACTTTTGAGATAGCTCAACCTGAGTAAGTCCAAATTCCTTCCGTTTCTCCTTAACATATTTGCTTAATTCAGTCATAATATACCCTTTTGGGTGTAAAGTTAATAAAAATATTTCAAACTACACCATAAAGGGTATAAAATTATCAATCAACCACTAAATTATACCCTTTAGGATATAAAATATCAAAGAGGAAGGAGAATGGGCGGTGTTAGTTGGTTTCTGCGTGACGCCCTCTGAGGCGTTTGGAAAGCATGCTGTACGACCATTCATTCATTTTCCCCTTATATAGCAATCCACGGGGCGAGACAGTGAAAATCCGCCTTCGTTCCTTGTCGGCTTATCACAGATTTGCTTTCCGGGACTGAACAATAGTTATTAGTTATAATGATAGATGAAGAATTGGATAAGCTCGTAATTGAAAACGTGCGGAGCAGGGCTATTCTTTTGCCTTTCGACTGAAAAATCTTCTTCTCGATATACTGCTCTATGCCACGGAAGTCTGCGCTCTTACGGCGAATGAGCGTGTTGTCCAGAAAGAACATCACATTCTCTGTGCTGGCATACTTATTGACCATCTCAACGAGCTGCTTGTCGATAGCCGGACGCTGGATTATGTTCACCGCGCCCCAGTCGCACATCACGTCTATCAGTTCCATCGGAACTAGATTGTCCACTACGGCTAAGACGGGGAATTTATATCCCTCCTCTTTAAGCCAGTTGATTAACTCTCGTGCAGTGCCGCCCCGGAACTTCATCGCCGAGACAATCACCGCGCCCGGTGACAGTTTCGCCACCTCCTGCTTTGCTGCCTCCATGTCCTCGGCGATGACAGGCTCATACCCGGCTCGTGTGAGCAAACCGGACATCAGCCGACAATCGGAGTCGGAGGCATCTACGATTAGAATCTTGTTCATGCTCGTATCTGATTTATTGTTAAACTTATGTGTTGAATAAAAATCCCTCGGACTGCGCCGAGGGAAAAAGTATGTTCTATCGTTAAGTTCTATATATTTACATTGAGCGCATATTACAAATTTAACTCGCACAATTCTACCAAATTGCTTATTTCAGTGCGTTTTTATACCCTGACACCGTAATTATTAACTTGGATTTATATATTACTGCTTCAACAAGGCCTTTTTGATGCGACAAAGCGTAATGAGATCTATCTGGAGATACCAGTAATACTATTTGAAAAATATCTTCTCGCCATTTATGATATATATGTTTCCTGGAACAGGAGATTTAATCCTCCTTCCGTATAAATCATGAATAATGGTTTCTTTTACCATTGGTGCTACTAATACAACATCAACCCCAGCCAAGGGAAAATCATCGATTTCAATAAAGTTGGTAAAGTAATCCCAACCCCAAGCATTACGATATAAATCTGCTGACCCCACAGGAACATAAATCGGGGTGTCCTGAGGTGTGCGATTTTCGAAATCTTCGCCATATTTTCCAAATGGAGTCCACCCGGGATTTATCTCGCTATCTATGCAGACCGGCGGTATTTCAGCTGCGCAATAGATACTCTTTACGTTTTTCCAGTTTTCACAACTTTCAGCACCTAAAGTTTCTAAGGTCGAAGGAAGATAAATTGTATATAATCCCTTGCAGTAGTACAGGCCCTCAAGTCCTATGGATTTCAATTTTAACGAGAGTTTAAGTTCCTGAAGATTACCGCATTGCCAGAAGGCTCTATCACCAATTACCTCAATGCTGTTTGGCATAATGAATTCCTTAAGTTCGATACAGTCATCAACAAAGCCTACAGGTATTGTTGTCAAGCCTTCAGGAAAGCGAACTTTTTCAAGCTCATAGTTTAACGCAAAATGATCGCTTCCGGAAAGAGACTGACATGAATTTGGCAATATTACCTCTCTCAGGCGTGTTGCGTAGAATGCCGCATCTCCTATTTCTTCCAAACCTTCGGGAAAATTACATTCAGTGATTTTAGTGGCGAAGAATGAGCCGTCATTGATCTTCTTCAATGTTGTCGGCAGGATAACCTTTCCGGTTAATGACTTACAATTGACGAATGCCTTAGTTCCGATTTCTTCCACTCCTTCAGGAATAACAAGGGGATTGACATCCAAGCTGATGCAGTCAGAAAAGCATCTTTTCTTTATTCTCCTTAAAGTAGATGAAAAATTTACATTTTCGAGCTTAATGGCATAACAGAACGCCCCTTCTCCAATCTCCACCAAACCCTCGGGAAGTATGATTCTGCGAAGAGGGATACAATTAACATACTCAGACCCCGGAGTATATTGCTCTGATTGATTCCAAAAGGCATTTTGAGGTATTTTATTACCTTCTATCTGTGCATATTCAAGGTTTGCAACAGTTAATCCTCCATAGAAACTACTGCTCCAAATAGTATGGAAATCCGCCGCATTGATTGGACCACGCACCACAAGCGAGTCAATTTCGTTAATTTCATCGCCCAGTGCGGAAGCAAGAGTACCGGGAGCAGATAGAGTAATGTCCTTGTAAGCTATTTCGTCAGTAGCCCTACTTGCAACTCTCTTAGCCCTAAACTTTGCATTTTTAATTATTTCCGAATCAAAAAATCGTTCATTGGACTTTGCGTTTCCACATGAGGGTTCATCACTGGGTTCTATATCTTCCCATGCAAAGATTTCTCCTTCACCATAAGGCAGTGACGCTGCTGCATAATATGTCCTCGATAGAGTGTCACTCGGATGCCCTGTTTCCACATATTCATAGCCTCCGGTGCACCCGTTCGGTTCGGCAAATGCCACGAATGGCATTATAACCGTCAGAATTAAGATTGATTTGAGTATTCGATTGTCCATTTGCCAATATAATTGATTGGCAAAGTTCGGCAGAAAAAAGGACTTCGGGATAAAACAAGTTTTATTCGCCGGATTTTTTAGTGAGTTTTTTCGAATGCGGCTCAATACAAACGGTGTAGCATGAACAATACGAAGCTGTATCTCGCAATGAAACGAAGTGTAAAATTCGAGGATATAATGGATTACGACACCGCAATAAAATCAGATTCTCTTAGTCCAAATGATCGAAAACGTCTCTGTCATCCTATCGTCATATGATTCCTTATATTTTGAAATCCGCCTTCCGCTAAATTCATATCGGTAGCTTGTGGAAGTGGCCTTATTTAATGGGGCATCCCGATGGACTTCACTTATCAGGCCGACAGACTGTGCTCCGAAAATTCCCTTGAATTGCAAGGGTATATATTGAAGTCGTCCCATCGGTATAGGAACTATATTCTGAACTCCGGTTACATCGGTATAATTGAAAGTATAGGTAACACTCGGATAAGAGTTGCCGTTGAAGTCTTCGACTTTCACAAGATTGCCATTGTCCCAATAGTAAAAATTCTCCCAAGTCCAGTGTGTGTCTTCTGCCCAGCTATAACCTTCCTTATTCCATTCAGTCCACATGACTACATTGAGATGGTTGCTTGATGTGTAACTAAAATCATGGCGATATTTCTTTTCGATAGAAGTCTTGTCCTGCTCTATCTGACAGAATATGCCTTCGCAATAAGTCGCACGACCGTTTTCCAAATGAAGATTATCTTGATAGGTGCGGACTAAATCGTAAATTCCATTTCGGTCGAAGTTGATATCTTGGGTTGTGATTTTAATCAGATTGTCGGATACATACTCGTATTCTACCGAAACAGTTTCTGTTGGATACATACTTCTATAGGTAACTACCCGTCCATAAGAGTCATAAGAAAACTGCTGACTGATGTACTCTCCTTCGTTGGTAATTGATGCAATCTGCATAAATGTTTCATACTCCGGCTCGTCATTGCCGCAAGAGACAAAAATTAATGATATAAGAAGATAATACAATTTTTTCATGGCTACTTTGATGTTTGTCAAAGTGATGATTATATACAGCATCGCTTTGCCTAATTAATTTAGGCAAAGTTCGGTAGAAAAAAGGACTTCGGGATAAAACAAGTTTTATTCGCCGGATTTTTTAGCGAGTTTTTTTCGAATTCGGCTCAGATATACCGGGGTAACAAGTAGGAATGAAGCAATTTCCCTCATAGTAACGATATTCAGTATCTCTGGATACTTCCTTATCAGGTCGAGGTATCGCTCTGTAGGTGACTTTCTGTATAATTCAAGATGGCGTTGATAAATATCTATGAATAAGGCATCAGATATGTTATCATGTAGATCAACCATAATGGAATCAAGGTATTTACTGATTTCCTGAAAATTCACCTGCCATACGGTTGTGTCACATCCGGCGACTATAGAAACTTCTGATGGAATGCGGCGATAAGAATTATTGAAGTCACAGACGCACTCATTTTCAAATGCAAATCCTACTACAGCCTCGTTTCCTTCTGTCGTTATTGTTGTGTATTTGAAATATCCTGTCTCTACGCTTCCGAAATACTTTCCTACGCTTCCCTCCTGAACAAAAGCCTCGCCTTTGGCATATCGACAGAGGCGACCATGTTTCCGGCAATAGTCGCTTAATGGAGTCAGATCAACCAAATACTTATATTTATTGAACTTATTCATTTTGGCTGTAGGAATATCAGTGTGCAAAATTACTAAAAATTTCTGACATACGAAAGAGATATAACACTGACTATTAGCTATGTATTTGATTATTACACCGATTTAATCGTTGATACAGTAAAACAATAGACAGACCAAGCATTGAAGCCAGATCTGTCTATTATGGATTGTCAAATACCGGGATGTCGAGCCGGGTAACGCGGCGCACTTGCCGGCATTGGATAACGAGGTTGTGGTTCCGCCACCATTGAGGGTTTATGTCCCTGCGGAGGGTCGGTTGTGTGGACTCAAGAACGATATTCGCACTGTTGAGAACTTCTTTCCAATGTTTTCTCTGATCGTAGGGATGGCACTCAATCTGCATTGCATCCGGAGTTAACTCAACATTATCTACCAGTGAATGATAGAGCGAATCGCTGAAATCGAAATTGCTGATGCCGATAGCCCTGAGTTTTCCATCTTTCAAAGCCTGTTCCATTGCCTTGTAACCGCCCACATAATCTCCTACTGGCTGATGAAGATACAGAAGGTCGATATAGTCAACGTCAAGACGTTTCAGCATTCTTTCGATGGCTGCCGGAGTCTGTTCCGAGCCATATTCGTTTGGCCAAAGTTTGGATGTGATCCATATCTGCTCACGGGGAATACCGCTGTCCTTAACTGCACGTCCTACACTTCGTTCGTTTGAATAAGCGTGGGCGGTGTCTATATGACGGTAACCATCCTTGAGAGCGGTCATAACAGCATTGTAACAGTCATCACCCTCTTCAAGATGAAAGACACCTAATCCCACCTGAGGCATTACTGCCCCGTTATTGAGCTTCATACCCGGCACATTAGCCGGGAACATTTCCTTGATAATTTCCATAAGTTTGTCGATTAAATATTTGGAATTAAAACAAACCTCGTCTTGGCTTTGTGCAGAGACAAAGTACTGCTATCCATTCAAATATTTCCGTTCTTTATATTTTATTCATTGTTCAGTGTAATCAATACAATCTGCGGCCATGCCCCGAAACGGAATGCAACGTTCTCTCCAATTCCTGTGCTGACATATAATTTTCGACTTTTATCTTCATATAGCCCTCCCCATTCAGGATATGTCCATTTTGAAGGAGACCATCCGAACAATTTGAACTGCATGGCGTGGGTATGACCTGCAAGCGTAAGGTCTATATCTGATTTCGGAAGTACCTCTCTGCGCCAATGTGAAGGATCGTGCGAAAGCAATATCTTGAATTCATCTTTCGGCACTCCGTCAAGTGCTTCCTTCAAATCAGACCTGTCAATAAATCCCCTGCTTCCGGCGTTGTCAACACCAATCAAAGCGATACAATCATTGCCACGCGCTATTTGAATGGACGAATTTCTTAGCAATTTCCATCCGATTTGTTTCTCACAGTCAATCACCTTCGCCAGTTCTTTATCTGGAGTATCGTCGCCATGATATTGGCGATATAGGCAATAGTCATGGTTGCCCAAAACGGAATAAACGCCATCCTTAGCGTGGAGTTGTGAAAGGATACCGGTGAATTCCTCCACTTCCTGTGATGATGAATTTACGAGGTCTCCGGTGAATACGATAAGATCCGGATTAAGAGAGTTAACCTTCTCGACAATCCTCTCGACACAGTCCGGGGCTGACGAATATGTACCTATATGGAAATCCGACAACTGGACAATTTTGTAACCATTGAACGCAGCTGGAATTTTTTTGGAAGATATTTTTACCTTCTCAACCGAGATTTTTTTCCAGCCTTCAACTATCCCATAAATTGATATGCCTAACCATCCAAGGGCAATTATTAATCCAGCAAAATTAAAAATGGCGGTAAGACATGGAAAGAAAATACCCAATCCTTTGCCCAATACCGAAATGATAGAAAATATCAAAAACGGGAAAACCACACACAGTGTCAACCAAAAGAATAAATTCAGCATTTCCTGTCGTGTGTCTCCTGTCAGGAAGAGTTTTATCAGTACCAAAATGTAGGCGACAGTAGGCAATAAGAACAATCCTTTGCACCACCATGACGCATTATTCATAATGGAGAAAAGGATATAACTATCAGGTAATAACAAGAGTATTAACAATGTAAGGGCCAAACCTATCATAAAAAAATTATATAGTTTACTTAAGAGTTAAGAGGTAGGAAACATGTATAGATGAAACGCTGCTCACGCTCGGCAATCCACCAGCGGCCGTCAATCTTGACATACTTGTCATAGTAGCGCACCGCCATCATGGAAAGCTTGTCAATCCCATCTATTTCGTTTACCAACGAGGCAATAGCGTAACAGATACCTGTCGCGTTCGTGTCATCAATAAAGTCCACCACCTGCTGACCGTTCTGATGGAAGGATGCTTTTGCAGCTCCAAACGCCTTGTATCTGGCAATCATATCGTTCAAATCGGTAATATCCATTGTGAGCTGATCGCCCATATAGACTTTCAGCTTTATGTCAGGGCGGAATATCTCGACATAATAGTCCTGATTGCCTTTGTCACTCTCTGTTGCGTAACGGTCAACGAGATCCTTAAGCATTACCCGGTCTTCTATTCTGTTATCCATATCTGTATTGGTTCTAATGTTTATTATTATAACGCAAATTTACAGTGTTTTGCTTTGAAAACGCTTTTCAATATAACGTCAAAACTTGCACATTTCAACGATAATCATTAACTTTGCATTATGGCAAAGCATCTGCATGAACTGATTGTATTCTCCGAGGATTTAAGTCTGATAAATTCCCCGGCATTCTATGACTGCGTGATACATCTGATATGCACGAAAGGAAGTTGCAGTTTCAGGTACAGCGACCGCCTTTTCACTATGTCGGGAAATGACATCGCGGTTATTTCCCGTCCTCAATTGGTTACCGAAATTGAAACTGACGTTGATTGTAAATGTGAATATATTGCCGCTCCCGACAAATTCCTTCACAATCTTTTGCCTGCCAATAATTACGCCATTCAAGGTTGCATAAGCCTGTTTGACAATCCTATAATCAAGGTAACCGATTTAGATGCCACTCGTTTCAGAACCGACCTTGCCAATATAAGGAACCGAATTGACAACATTGACCACCATTTCTATCAGGAACTCATGGGAAGTCTTTTGCAGACAATGGTTTATGACCTGTTTGACTTTCATGCCAAGACAAACGTCAATATTCTGACTACAGACCGTGTCGGCTATATTACTTCACAATTCTTTATGCTCATAGAGGGAGGGCGACCGAAAACACAGAGAGAAGTGTCTCACTATGCTGAACAGCTTCATGTAACTCCGAAGTATCTGTCGGATACGATAAAGCGTGTAACCGGGACAAGTGTCTCCGCACATATCAACAACGCTGCTACAGCAATTGCATTGGAATATCTTAAAAACAGCAATATGTCTGTTTCACAGATTGCTGATGAAATGAACTTCTCATCATTGAGCTATTTCAGCCGTTTCTGTGTGAAGCATATCGGAATGTCACCGGTAAAATTCCGTACCGCAGGTGCAAAAAAATAAAGCCATGCGCTAAGATATTATCTTAGGCATGACTTCATTTAGATTTTGTAGTTTTTATCTCCAGCCCATGAACATCTTTACTACCTCCGGCTCATGATGGTCAAAGAAAAGACTCTTGCCTGTATTAAGTTTTGTTATCTCCTCCATATCCTCGTCGCTGAGCGTGAAGTCAAGGATGTCGAGGTTCTGTTCCATACGCTCGATATGAACTGATTTTGGAATAATTATCACACCACGTTGCACAAGCCAGCGGAGAGCCACCTGAGCCACACTCTTGCCATATTTCTTACCGATAGCCTCAAGCACGGGGTTCGTAAAGAAATTGTTACGTCCCTCCGCAAGAGGTCCCCACGACATAATACGGCAGTCAAGTTCCTCCATATATCTTTGAGCCTCTATCTGCTGGTCGAACACGTGGGTCTCGACCTGATTCACCATCGGCGTAATCTCCACATTGTTGGCAAGATCGATGAGATGGTCGGGATAGAAGTTGCTGACTCCGATTGCGCGGAGCTTACCTTCTTTATACGCCTCTTCGAGCGCGCGATATGCGCCATAGCGATCGCAGAAAGGCTGGTGAAGCAGCATCAGGTCTATGTAGTCGGTACCGAGCTTGCGCAGGCTTTCATCAATCGAGGCCTTTGCCTTCTCATACCCATAGTTTGAAATCCAGACCTTTGAGACGATGAATAGTTCTTCGCGGGGGATACCGCTTTTGGCGATTGCGGCACCCACGCCTTCTTCGTTATGGTATGCCTGAGCGGTATCTATCATGCGATACCCCACCTTCAGGGCATTACTCACACATCTTTCACATTCTGCCGGATCCACTTGATAGACTCCGTAGCCAATCTGCGGCATTTCAACGCCATTGCTTAATTTCACTGTTTCCATATTATTTCTTTCTTTTATTATTTCTTCATTCCAAGACCTTCCAGCCAACGCTCCACACTCTTTTGTGCGGACGCTTGATTCTCCTGAGCAACCTTGCCCTGAACGGCAAGACCTTTTCCGGTCAAAGTATTGGCACCTTTACATGCAGCTGCAATCTTACGGTCTGTACCACCCATTCCGCTACCTTCATGTGTGATGAAGGGGATTACGGTCTTACCGTTCCAATCGTGTTTCTCGATGAAAGTATAGACGCACATAGGAGGATTGCCCCACCAGTTAGGATAACCGATGAAGATTATATCATAGTCTTCCACATTCACATCACCCTTTACAGCAGGTCGAGCATCTGACTGGAGTTCTTCCTTCGCTATCTCAATGCAATCATTGTAACTATCCTTTGGGTAGCCCTTTTCGGGAACTATCTCAAATGTGTCCGCTCCGGTTGCTTCCGCAATCATATCGGCTAAGATATTTGTATTACCCTTTTCGATGTAACCTACGTTGTAATTCTCACCCGTGTGGGAAAAGAACACTACAAGTTTCTTACCGTCTGTATTCATAATCGTTTTATCTTCTTTATTTGTTTGTTTATCCGAATTGTTTGAGGCACAAGCCGAGAGACAGGAAATCGAGCAGAGTGCGACCAGCACAGTTTTGAGAAACTTTTTCATTTTGCTATGGCTATATTGGAATTAATCATTGGGGAATTTTTCTTTTTCAAGATACCGTATAACCTTTGCCGGAGAACCTACAACAATAGCATGGTCAGGGACATCATGTGTTACTATTGAACCTGCGCCCACAGCAGCATAACGTCCTACGGTGACACCCGGCATTATCGAAGCACCTGCACCTATCCAAGCCCCGCGTTTGATATGAATTGGTTTGCAACGGAGAAGATTGCGGTCATACATGTCGTGATTATTGGTTATTAACTGCACGTTTGCCGCGATCATCACATCATCGTCGATAGTAATGCCGCCTGCCGACATCATAAGGCAACCGCCCATTATCATTACGTTTTTCCCGATTTTGACCTCTTTTGACAGCATCATTGTTAAGGGAGCCAATACCAGACTTCCTTGACCGAGATTATCCGGAAAAAGTTCGTGGAGCACCTCATTATATTCCGGAGTATAGGGCATTGTATGATTGAGCTTGAACGTCAACTGTGCTGTCCTCATTCCATCGGCCTGACGTTCATTATTAGGCTCACGAGGGTCTATTATTTTTTCATCCATAATATTTTTTTATTAAATGAAATCATATCTTGTCCAGATCACTCCATTAGAGAATGCTTTTACTTCTTTCAAGTTAATCTTCTCAGGCATAAATCTTTCGTCATCTTTGATACCATCGAAAAGAGCGGGCTGTCCGATGCGTCCATCAATTCCGGGTGCAATCATCGCACTAAGTTCATCAATAAGTCCGGCAGAGAGGAAAGCTCCGTTGATTTTTCCACCGCCTACAACAGCAAGCCGCTCAACTCCAAATTTGTCCCTAAGGATTTCCATAGCCCTCGGAAGATTAATGCCGTTTTTTCCGGTTGCGATATATGAAATTCCCTTTTGTTCCAAATAGGCAAGATATTCTGGCGAAGTCTTTTCACTCACTATACATAGACGGTTGTCATTATCAGTATTTTCCCAAAGTAATACTCCTTTAGTATCGACAGAAATGCTATAGGCATTTGTCTGTGACGCTCTATGCCATTGTTCCTTATCTATGCCTCCGGGGTGTTGTGGCTTAAACTCTTCAAATCCACAGTAATGGATCTGATATGAATGTTTTCCCTCTACATGGGAGGGACAGTTGAGTGATTCGAGAGCATCATAATATTCATCGCCACTGATTTTGTCAACCATGTCACAGGCTACTCGCCCGTCAACCGACTGCATCATGTGGCACACTATATAAGGTCTATCCATAATTAACTGTTCTTTAATTTATTCTACAAAAATAACGTCTTAAAATGGAATATGATTTTCACAAATAGAGGTAAAACTTTCATTATTTTACTTTTTGAAAACAAAAAAGATATTTTTCCTTTCTTCGTTTCTAACTTTAACTACATATACAAAAAAATCCGTGAGGATTTCGTTACGATAAAAAACTCACGGATTTATTAAGATTATCCAAATTTTAGATTCCGGTAAGGGCTCCTATAAGGCAATTGTGGTTCAGCCACCATCGAGGGTTTATGTCCCTGCGGAGTGTCGGTTGTATGGACATTAACGGTGTTGACTGTTGTTTCAACCTTGACCTATGATATCACGAAGTGCGTTTCCAGCTCCGACACTCGGCAACTGGTCGTTCTTTCATGTTCCCGATCCTCCGGTGAGCACCATAATCTTCGATTGCATAGCCTTGTTATCTCCGACCATACGTTCTCCGGATTCTGATAAGTGATACGCTCAACGACACCACGCAGTTTGATCATTATAAATCAACTTAAGGATTCAGAGCAAAATACTTCCATAGTGGAGCAGCCATCAACGACTGCTTCATCTCATCAGATATAAGCAATTCCATCAATTCAGATTTGGAAAGTAATCTGACGGAAATATCCTCTGTTTCGTCAAGATGCTGACCACTAACTTTCCTTACGCCCCTTGCAATGAAGGAATATGTAAGATTATTGGTGGAGGACGGATTTTGGGAAAGAACCGTATTAAGACTCCATTCTCCCCCGGCAAATCCGGTTTCTTCCAATAATTCTCTTTGAGCCGCTGCAAGCGGAGCTTCATCTTTTTCTATTACTCCAGCTACTAACTCTGTAAACACGTCCTCCAATCCGTGCCTGTATTGCTCCACCATCACGAATTGTCCATCTTCGGTAATGGCGATTACATTCACCCAATCCGGGTATTCAAGGACGTAGTATTCCGGATGAACACGACCATCAGGAAGTTCAACCTTATCTCTTCTGGCAGTCAACCAAGGCCGCTGAATCAGATACTCCGATTCAACTGTTCTCCATTTCTTTATCTTATGCTCCATTATTCTAATCTCTTACTTTCTCGAAATTCATAAATTGGGGTTATATGTTTCTGCGTTTATCATGGAAGTATATCTTTGCATCAGGATGGGTATTAAAGAAATGATGTGCTTCTCTCACCTCTTCCATTCGCTTTATAGATTTCTTAGGAAGGTTAAAGTAGCAATTAGGAGTACCGGAAATTCGCTGAAATTTATAGCCACAATGGTACATGGCTAAAATTAAAGTGCCGTTTGACACATAGTTAATCCGACCTTTTGTGATCTCATAAATTGTTCTCTCCAATAGATGTTTTAACCCATAGGAACTATATTCTTCATTAAATTTATTATATCTACCGCTTGGACTGTGAAAATAACATTTAATTGTGTCCACTGTCGCCATCAATTCTTCCAAATCAAAATCCTCTATTTGAGGGAGAGTTTTTTTATCAGTCCAGCCATGAACAGTTAGTCCTTTTAAAGTTTTGTCTTTCCAAAGGAGAGCAGATTCTCGTATCCAATCCTCCTTACTGTTCTGCCAGAAGTAATATAAGTAGTCTTTATCTTCCATATATCTAACTTTAGTTATAATATATTGATCTCTATCAGTATTGGATTATTAGTTGTGTCAGTCACATCAGTCAGAATCTCTGATTTCGTCAGGAAAGGCAACAGTTCTTCACTCATCAGACAGTAATCAATGCGGAAGCCTTGATTTAGCAGACGATACTCCGGCTTATTTTTAAAGAAGTAGGAGTAATCCCTGCCATCAGGATGAAGATAGCGGTAAGTATCGACAAGCCCGGTCTTTGACAACAGAGAATTGAAATCACGGTGTTCCCATTCTGTGAAACATCCAAGTTTCTTAACTGACACTCCATCCCAAGCATCTTTATCTTCATTTACGATATTCAAGTCACCACAAAGGATTACAGGCTTCTGTTTGGTGAGTTTCATAAGATAGTCATGCAGCTCATAATTCCATCTTTGCCTATCTTTTATATATTGTTCCTTCGACAGATCCACATAAGGAAAATACGCATTGACAAGAATGAACTGGTCAAAACGAATAACGTTCAGACAACCGGTTTCAAGCAGCCACTCAGGAATATCATTGTGCTGTGCCTCAAAGTCAATCTCCAGACCATGACGTAGATATGTGCTGACACCTCCGAATAAACCCTTCTTCATGGTTGTAAGATAGCCCATATAGTCCGGAACCTGTATAAGAAAGCCCCCATTCTTCCTTACTTTCTGAAAGCACAGTACATCAGGCTGCAAATCGGCAACCAACCGATTCACAGCCTCCAACCGCGCCTGCAGTCCATTAACATTCCAACTCAGTATCTTCATTCTTAAGAATAAATATTATTCCTGACAACTCTATTAATATGGGTTATGACAATGCGCACATGTTCTAACATATCTCTATATGGTTTTGGGTCCTTACCATTGGCATCATACAAGAATTTGTATTCCAAATCAATAGTTGCAACAAAGTCATCATCTGAGTTTAGACTTCTTACCTCATTAAGTTTTGATAAAAAATCTTCAATTAGTTTATGTTCTTTTTGAATATTATGACCTTGATTACTTCCTTGATTGGGGCTGGTTCTTTTTATTAGATGTTGCTGGATCTCTCCAGCAACATCTAATAAAGTTTTTAACTCCAAAGTAGACTGTTTCGCTATAATAGACTCTCTGGCCTTGATGGCTTCGCTTGCAGCTTTTCTTGCTTTTCTTGTTTCTATAATTGTAAATATTAAGGAAACTATCGAGGCTATTCCCGAAATGATCCCAAGCCATACAATCCATGTCATATTAAGCCTCCAAGAGTTTTGTTATGGTGTCCTCATTCATTTTGTAACGACGAAGATTGTCAAATGAATCCCATATTTCAAGCATTCTATCGTATTTGCCACACATATTCATGTGCGAATTGAAATCATCCATAGTTCGATCTTTAATCTCGTCATATCTTCCGAGGTCTCTGACGAAATATCTGGCGTAGCCCATATAGGAACTTTCCCTATCATCATTACCATCGAAGCCAGGGAACATCACATCTTCTTCTTTCAGAGATTTAAGAGCTCCTTTTCGCTCTAACTCAATGAATGAATAAATGATGCCACGATACATTTCAAGAATGCGTAATACATAACGACATTCATCAATGCTTAATTCTTTCTCATAGAACTCATTGAATAAATCGCCATAGTGAAGAGTATAGCCTTGAAGTAAAGCTGTTATCATATTCTGATAGTCTTCCTTCTCATAGTCTTCTGACAATTTTTGAAGTGTACGTAGTTGAAGAACAAGCGATAATCGCTCCTTTAACGATAATTCTATTTTTTCCATAATCTTACTTAGTTGCTGTCATTGCGTCGATAAGGTCTTGGAAACAAGTAACCTTATGGTAGCGCACGTTTTCGGTTGACATTTCGTTGAACAGTTGAGAGGCGCAGTCAATCTTGGCATTCTCTATTGCGTTGAGCTGCATAGAAAGGAGCGAGCCTTTAGTTTCTGCAATGAAGAAAATGTGTTTGACGCCATCTTTCTGCATGGCTATCGCCCAGTCGGGAGCATAGTTGCCTACCGGAGTTGGTATACTGAATGAGCGTGGCAACTTCGCATATACCACTACTTCCTCAGCTTCATCAAGATCATGGGCAAAGTCGCGCTCTCCTTTGCTGTCGGAAACAACATAGTCAGTGATATGTTTAGAAGTCTGAATTGCCTTGTCAAAGTCGGCACGGCTCGCAGCGGTGAATATAGCGGAATCATACTTGCCGTCGGTCAGATGATAGTGGATATGGTCAACTATCATCGTAGCTTTCTGCTCCCTGATAATCTGTACAACTTTACGGATAAATTCTTCGGGGTTGTTGCGGAACAAGGCAATTTTTGATGGACGTAACCCTTGAAGAATCTTGGCTGCTGTACGACGGGTGATATTGGCACCTTTCGCCACCTGTCCTATAAGGTCATATTTTACAGATGAAGTGGATACGTCTGTCAGTTCGTTGGATGTTGATTTGGTATTACCAAACTCTGCAACCTCCTGTGCATCCTGTTGTCCTTCAATCTTGATATAGCGGAGTGTGCGCACCTGTAACTCATCGGTGTTGAGATGCAATATTGCGTTCTTGATAAGTTCGTCAGAGTCGTAGCTCACCGTATAGACATATTGATGATTTATGGCGTTCCAAAGAGCCTGAAACTCCGGCTTGGCAAAGTTGGCGTTCAACCTTGGTTCCGGCAGCTTTGTCTTATTGCCGTCGCCTGTCATCTCTTTAAGTAGATTCGGGTCGAAGATAGAGTTGATCAACAGCGTAACGCCCTCAGCCATCGGTTCAAGTTGCTTACCGTATGGAGCAACACTCTCGGCTGCGACATCGGCGTGATATTTCGGGGTGATGTTCCCTGAATCGTCAATATACTCATTATCTTCAAGCCATACCATAATGCGGCTTGCCTCTCGGTCGGTAACTACATGAGGTTGCCCTTCCACTGTGATAGTCTTGCCTTCAAAGTAGCCGGGCGTTGCTTTAGCGGCACGCTCACGCAGTGCATCGCGGGTTTCCTTTTGTAGAGCGTTGGTAAAGTCTGCATAACTCTCGTTAGCGATCACTGTAAGGACATTAATGTTGTGAACATCATCGCCAAGCAGTTCCTTATCCTGACGCACACCATTCTTGTCAACTGCTATACGCAGACCGCGTCCCACTTCCTGACGTTTTGCTGTGGTGGAGTCACTGTGCCGGAGCGTACAAATCTGGAACACGTTGGGGTTATCCCACCCTTCGCGCAGGGCGGAGTGGGAGAAGATAAAGCGTGTCGGTTCATCGAAACTCAGCAGACGCTCCTTGTCGCGGAGTATAAGGTCATAGTCGGATGCTTCCTCACTGACATCGCTGCCACGCTTTGTTTTGGTGTCTATCATCTTCCCTTTCTTGTCGATAGAGAAGTAACCACGATGCGTCTGATAGGGTGCAAATCGGCGCAGATACTCGTTATAGTCCTCGTCCCAGATATGGAACTCCTCATTGACAAGACGGGCATATTCTTCCTCAAAGATAGTTTGGAAGATACCCTTGACCGGTTCGCCGTTCTCATCATACTGACGATATTTAGCCACTTCGTCGATGAAGAAGAGCGAAAGGCACTTTATCCCTTTCTTGAAAAGCTGGCGCTCTTTCTCGAAGTGAGCCTTTATCGTTTCGCGTATCTGGACGCGCTGAAGATGCAACAAATTCTTATCACCCACGACATCCCCATTTCTGAGTGTCACACCATTGGTGAAGGTGACGTAAGCCGTCGGTTGCGTGGCGGAGCCCGGAAAAATTTCGGCTATATCGAATCCCCGGTATTGCTCCAGTTCCTTTGACTCGACAAATAAGGAATCTCCCACACCAAGAGTCTTGAACAGGCGACGTGGCTCTCCGGAAGCACTTTTAACCTCTATTGAGATACGCGCCATAGGTGGCTTGTTGGGTGACAAAATTATGTTGTCAAGATACATATAACCGCTGGTACCACGCAGATTCTTCATCTCGAAGCCTATCACCTTTATACGCTTTACAAGTCGTTCCCGGTATGCGTCTAAGGCGTCCAGAGCATAGACAGTATCGTGCTTGGTGCGGTGAGTCGCGGAGTAATTCAACACGAAAATCGGATTGAATTTTTTGAGAGCGGCTTGTGTTGCTGCACCCTCCATCTTCTGCGGCTCATCCATTATGATTATGGGGCGGTTTGCAGCAATCACGTCGATAGGACGACGAGAGGCAAACTCATCACGCTTGGAGTATATGATACGGCTCTCTTTTGAGCGTCCACCCTCTTTGAGAGACGCTGCAAATGCCTGAGTATTGATAATCATAACATTCAATCCGGCATCTTGCGAGAACTGGTCGAGCTGATTAAGGTTAGAGCTATTGTAGACAAACCAACGCGCCTTCTTGCCATACTGCTCCATGAAGTGCTCTTCGAGCATACGGAATGATTTGGCTACACCTTCACGTATGGCTATACTCGGCACAACGATAATGAACTTCGACCAACCGTAGAGTTTATTAAGCTCAAACATAGTCTTGATATAGACGTATGTTTTACCGGTACCGGTCTCCATCTCGACATCAAGGTTGACGGCACCTAAGCCATCGATCTTGCTCAGAGATTTGGAAAGCGGTACACCTGCGAGAGTCTGAACGGAATGGAGGTTTTCAAGCAACTGCTTGGAAGAAAGCTCCACGTCAGCATTCCGATAGCCATCATCTTCAAGCATCTCTCGCATAGTACCTGCGGCAAGCTTACCCAAGTCCCGACGATAATGAGCGTTGTCGCGATTCGGTTGCCCGGTGAAGATTGCGGTGGTGTTGCTGACCGCATCTGTCTGATAGCCTTGAATCTTAAACTTAAACTTCATAGGGAAATAGAGTTATAAATGGCCGAATAGTCAGGAACACTTATGATATTAAAACCAGTTGAGTTCAAGAAATATCTCTTACCTTCTGAGATTGTCTCATTCTCTGACTTAATATACCATCCCTCTTTCTTATGATGAGGGTACAACGCATAAAATTTCGCTCGTTCTATCAAAAGCCAGCGGAGAAATACTTCGTCTGTTTCCAAAGCTAAGCCAAAAATGAATATTTTTTTTCTAAAGATAATATCTAACCAAGTATTTGCAACCCTTTTACCGAACCATTGGAGACCTTGAAATAATTCTGCATCAAATTTATTTGGAGGCAAAATTCTATTTCTAACATATTCAATAGCACGCATATAATGAGAAAGTCCTATAAGAATACTTTTGGGATATCTAATCATTCCATTTATATGCCATATTCCATAAGTATCGGTACTCGGCTGTCTCTTGGTAGTATAACAACAAGTTAACGGATGGGCTTCACAAACATTGTCCTTACCTAAATTCTTGAACTTGGCATTAACTGCTTTAGCCAACAAATTATCGTAATTAGTCGTAAGAATTGGTATGTCATAATGTTTAGCGAAATTAGACACTCCTACATGAATAGATTGCGGATTCCACTGCTCCATAAATCTACTTATTGACTTAGCAAGTTTATTCCTAAGAGCCGGTTTAGCCTTATCTCCAATTTCGCATAAGGTAGAAACAACCTCAAAATCAGGAGTATCAAATACCGCCGTCGCCTTTGCAAAACTTTCCATTACTTCTTTTGATGGCCGGACTTCCATTGGGGCTACGGTAACTCTCGATAAAGTCTGTATATCCTCAAAAATTTTTTTGTGATCTATATTAGGGAGTGACAAAGTTACCTTTTGAAGCGTAAAGTCTTCTTTATTAAAAACGGGAGTCTTATTAAGTAAAGTAATTTCAAGAGAGTCGAAAAACTCTGTGTTAGAAATTCCTTGAGGAAGATCTTCAAACTCTTTCTCGGGGCAATATACTTTTGCAAGAGCCTTTAATAAAGCTATCCAAGAACAACCTGATTGTGCATAACGGTTTATGCCATTACCAATTAGTAATGTGCTATCAGCTCTGTTATGCACTATCAGTTTTTTTAGTTCAGAAGACTGCATTATAAGATTTTGCGGATAGTATCGGGTGAATAATGCTTGAAGATTTGCTCGAAGTTGTCAAGGACATTGTCATTGGCGGCAGAGGCATCACGCATAACGAAGTATTGAGGCTTCATTTTGGCGATTTCAGTGACAGTTGACTCGTTAACATCCATATCGAATGTGGCGATGAGATAAGTGCCGTCAACAAAGAACACCTGTTTGCCATTGACATCTTTTTCTTCAATCTTTGCAGAAAGTTCAATATCAAGTTCAGGCATTACTTGGAAAAGGAGGTCAAGCGGTGTGCGGTCAGATTTTACATTATCCACGGAGTTGAAAAGGTCTACCTCGCTAAAGTCCTCGGGGGTATAGAACACATCCTCCATATTTGAGGAATCAAGTTTGAGGACACGGAAGCCGGTGTCGAGGTCTTGTCCTTGTAATCCCGCTTCTTCCTTGATTTTCTTTCCAGCACGGCGAATGCGCTCCTCTCCGATTTGGCAGATGTTTTCGTAGCCAGCTTTACGAGCCTCGCTCTTCTCTTCAGTCACTTCGGGGAGCTGTACCATAATGAACTTGCGATGACCTCCGTCCTCAGCATTGAGTTTCATAACAGCGTGTGCAGTAGTAGCACTACCGCTGAAGAAATCAAGAATAATGGCATTCTTATCATTACAAATGTTGCAGAAGAACGATATTAAAGATGAGGGTTTAGGAAAGGAAAAAATCTTTCCATTAAAGATATTGGTAATCTCTCTTGTCCCATCTAAAGACATACCAACTGAATCTGGTAAAAGTGTAGATACGGCTATCTTCCCAAAGTTTTCTCCAGCTTTAGCCTCATCATCTTCTTTCCAATACCTCAGCACAGGTTTAGATATTCTCATAAAAGGATAATCTCCTGGGAAAACAATACGATTTTGAGCAATATAATCGTCAATAGTATCAACAGTGATACGCCATGTTGCGTTGGGATTAGCAGGATATTTCTCTCCTGTTTTAGGATTTACTATTGTGAAAAAGCTATTTGGTCTCTCGCTGGCAGTTGTTTGTTTGGTTAGATCATGTACGCGCCACGGACGACCGGGAAAGTCCTCTGTCTCGAAATACTTACGTTCCTTTCCTTGAATCGCACCAAGAAACGAAGCGGACCTTGCGTAAGCAATAATCCATTCGTGATCTTGTGATATGCCAAATGGAACATCAGTCTTGGCAGTACGTTTCCTCCAGGGAAACGAAGCTATGAAATTATCTTCGCCAAAAATCTCATCACAGATTTTGGATAAGTTCTCTTTCTCGTTATCATCTATGGAAATAAATATTACTCCATCATCACTAAGCAAGTTTCGAGCGACTTTCAAACGAGGGTACATCATATTAAGCCAGTCTGTGTGGAAGCGCCCATTGCTTTCGGTATTCCGTTGCATTGGGTCAAGAACACGATTTCCTTCTTCATCAATAAATCCGGAACGTTCATCAAATTCATTTTGACTAATGGCAAAATCATCGTTGTACACGAAGTCATTACCAGTATTATACGGAGGGTCAATATAGATCATCTTGATTTTACCAAGGTAATCCTCTCTGAGAACTTTCAGAACATCAAGATTATCTCCCTCAATGTAGAGATTCTTTGTATTCCAGAAATCTTTTGAGGCATTAACATCAGGACGCAGTGTTTTATCTGTTGACGTACTGGCAAGACGCGAAGCAGCTCTTTTGTCGGGCCATGTGAACTGATAGCGTTCTTCTGATCCTTCAAGCAGATCCTTCGACAATTCATCGCGTAGTTTGTCGAAGTCGATGGCAAGTTCCGGCTTGCCATCTTTATTCAGTCGCTCAGTGACACACTGCGGAAACAACGCGGCTATCTTAGCCACATTCCCGTCAACCGCGTCACCGCTTTTCATTTTCAGCTTTTCCATATATAGGTCTGTATTTTATTACTCTTGTATTGCTTAACCTGCGATAAAACAGCATCAAAAAGTTGTGGAAATATCAACTGTTTGTCCTTACCATAGACAGAGTCTGTTAAAACTATTAGTAAAAAGAACTTTGCACTTAGATAGTCAGAATACCAAAACTTATTATAGTCTGTTTCATTGGGGTCAGTTGCAGTCGTTAAGTGTATTTTATTCCTTAACTTACGCAGCAATTTGAGATATCCCTTATTTACCAATAAGTCGGTATCAGTTAATAACTTATTATCTCTGACTATTTGAATTAAGGTCTCAAATCTGGTTAAATCCTCCACTCCAGTAGGAAGATTTTGAAAACAAAATAAAGTGTACTTATCAGCAGGGCAAGGAATAGTTATATCGTCTGGTTTCTTTATGTCCTGCCGGTGCACTTGTTTTTCGGTTCTAAGTTTAATTTTTCCATTCACTTTAGCCAAATGATAAAAGGCTATTTCTATTATTGATGCAGCAATAATTATGAAATTCTTAAATAACATTGCTCTTATTACAGATGAAACATTAAGCTCCCTCATCTGCAATTCAAGATATTCAAGGTATTGAAGACTATATGCTATATTACTTCTGAAATGGCGGTCGAGAGATGCAAATATTCCTTGACTTACATCGTTGCGATATTCATCAACAGAAATGGGATACCATCTTGAAGTATCAATATTTTTTGATGCAATGAGAGATTCTATATCCCCCATGTTTTCCGGACGATTTACTTGACTCATAGTATTCCTTTTAGTTTTTGTAGTTCAACGAATAGTTCACGCTTGCGACGTGGCTGCTTGGTTGCGTTCATCTGACGCTCCAACGCAGCAATCTGTCGTTCAAGTTTGGATCGTTCCTCGTCAATTTTGATTTGCTCTGAAAGCGACTTGTCTTGCTCAATCGAGAACTGACCAATTGAGGAAACGATGTTTTCCCAAACAGCATCAAGATTGAGTCCTGACAGCGGCAATACCATGTCCTCAACTGCTCGCCAAGGGGCGATAAACAATTTGGCGTGATATACGGCAACCATTGCCTCGTCCTCGTAGCGCAAAAGATAGACAATGCGCTGAGGAATATGCTTAGTAAGAAGTTGAATTACCTTTGTGTCGAAGTCGCGTGATTTGAGCGAGACTTCCACAACAAATATTTCGTTCACTTCGTTTCCGGCGGCAATAGCTGGAACAGTGCGAGGTGAAATCCAATTCACGAAGTCAAGACGCGACACCTCGGCATCGAACCGTTCGCGTTGCGATGGAGTCCAGTCGAACCGCTTAAAGATCTGTGCCTTTGGAAGCGGTCGTTTCACTTCGGTAGATTGCGGAAGTCCTAACATAAGCTATCGGATTATCAGGAAACAAATCAGTTCAAAATCATCAAGGCCCTTAACCTCGTTGCCGAACAATGAGCCGCTATCGCCATCGAGGAAGGAGAATAGATCGCTGGATTCCTTCACTTTAATTAGTGAAGAGATAGCATCGCCAAGCAATCGTGAATATGTACCCATTCGCTGTCCGTCGCGGGTCTCGGCATTAAACCTACGGCACAAATCGGGTATCGGCTCTGACTTACCACGGCATAGCTGACGCATACGGTCAAGCATCCCTTTCGGATCAAGATGATTGACTATTACATCGGAATCTTTGGAAATATAGACCATATAGAATGGATGTAGCCGGTTCTTCTTGTCTATATTGATGTCGTTGTTTCGGTTTTTCAAAACGAAGATTACACCCTGTGGCGCATCTTTCCTTGCAGAGGTCAAAGCATGAAGCCCCATCGGAGTATGCTCTATGTCAACACCGCTACGCATATATTCAAGGAGGTCAAGGCGGAACTCATTAAGCCCCAAATCCATGATAGATACACCGGTGCTCATTTCTTCTATATCCACGACTTCCTCCTTCAACCTCTCCAACTGGTCACGGCGATATTTCAAGTCACCTTGCTCTTCGATTGTCAGCGGATTATCATCACCGGTTGCCGTCAACACCGAAACTTTCATTCGTGCCTCGACACGACCCTTCAGGTTTATGTAGTCGTCAAGATCCATATCAGGCCAGAAATTGACAAGCTGAATCTTCTCGTTTCGGGAACCTATACGGTCAATTCGCCCGAAACGCTGGATTATCCGCACCGGGTTCCAGTGAATATCGTAGTTGATAAGATAGTCGCAATCCTGAAGATTCTGACCCTCGGAAATACAATCTGTGGCTATCAATACATCAATTTCCTCATTGAGATTAGGATATAAGGTAGCCTTATCTTTCGAGACTGGAGAGAACAGAGTCAGGACTTTATTGAAATCCAACTTTTCTCGGAGTTTCAATGTAGACCGGGCTTCAATATCTCCTGATACGAGTGCAGTGTTAAGTCCTGTCCGTTCTTTGATAAGTGGTGCAATATTCTCATATATGTATTGGGCTGTATCAGAAAAAGCAGTAAACACTATGACTTTCTTGTTCTCGTCATTGATAGGATTGTTAAACTTTTCCCTAATTACATCAAGGAGCATCTGAAGCTTGCTGTCATGTTCCGGCGTAATATCACCGAGCATGAAAAGGAGAGTGTTGAGATTATCAAGATCCTTTGCAAGATAGCCACGCCATTGGATATAGTCCATATCCTCCAAATCAATCTTGGTCTTCTTATTTCCGATGAATACTGTATCTTCTCGTTCATCGAAATCGAGACCGTAGGAGAAATCGTAATCACATACCATTGATGTGTCCGACTGACGAGCCTCTAATCTGGCGATGGCCTCAATCGTCGTGGCGATGTATTTCTTTATCCTTTCCAGTGTCAGACGGAATGAATTGACAGAGCTTTCAAGACGTTTAAGCAGATTGATACTCATGAGCTGACGGATACCGCGCTCACGTCCTGCACGTGAAAGATTACCGAAACGTCCGTCTTCACGCGGTTCGGTGTACTTATCCAGTTTACTCGGAAGAATAAAGTCGGAGGGGGTATAGATAGCAAGGTTCAGTTCACTGACACTGACAAAAATATCGTTGAAGTCAACCGTCTTTGACAGATCCGTGAGCTTTGGAACTTTTGAAAGCGGGTTCAGCCGTTCCGGGAATTTACCGATGTCGGAAGTATCGTAATACTGTTCTATATGCCGTCGGCTACGGGCAATGGTGACGCTATCGAGAACCTCAAAAAAATCGAAATTCAGCATCTCTAATAGTGTGCCGGTTGTGCGTTGCTCCGCAGGATATTTCGACCACTTGTTGAAAGCCGCCTGAGCCTGACGGAAAATGTCGTCAAGAGAACTTGTGGTCTTAAGCTTTGCGTCCATCTGGGAACTGTCGCCTTCGTAGGCAAGCGCGAGCTGGTTGCGCAAGTCGTTGAAGCGGTTGTTAACAGGAGTAGCTGATAACATCAGTACCTTAGTCTTGACTCCGGCACGGATTACCTTGTTCATCAACTGGAGATAGCGGTTCTCATGGGGATTCTCGTCATTCTCATCTGTGGTGACTTTACCGCCGTTGCGGAAGTTGTGGCTCTCGTCAATGACAACGAGATCGTAGTTACCCCAGTTTATATGTTCGAGGTCGAGACCGTTGCTTTGTCCTGACTGACGTGACAAGTCGGTATGATAAAGAATATCATAGCGCAGACGGTCAGCGACAAGAGGATTATTCTTGTAGTTGGAACGGTAAGTAACCCAGTTGTCGTGAAGTTTCTTCGGGCAGAGAACAAGAACAGACTTATTGCGGTTCTCGTAATATTTGATGACAGAAAGTGCTGTAAACGTTTTGCCGAGACCTACGGAGTCGGCAAGTATGCAACCGTTATACTTTTCCAACTTATTAATAATGGCGAGAGCTGCGTCACGTTGGAAATTGTATAGTTTATTCCAGATTACACTTGACTTGAAGCCTGTTGCCTCATTGGGCAATACATCCTCAGAAATATCTTCAAGGAACTCGCTGAAAATATTGTATAGAGTAACAAAATAGATAAACTCCGGGGAGTTTTCCTTATAAGCGTTGGTAATGTTGTCAAGCACCTGCTCTGTTACGACCTGCAACTGACTACCATCATTCCATATCTGATTAAAGATTTGCAGATACTGTTGAGAGAATGGAGCTTCTAACTTGTTGATGGCAGTGGCAAGTTGATTGCCACGTTCACAGCCAAGTTCCACTGTTGTAAATCCATTGAGTGGCATATATGTAGTATCATCCACAGTGGTAAAAGCCGGCATGCCGGCATTGGTACGGTGTAATCGGTAATTTTGCATCCACAAAAAATGGTAAAATAGAATAACCGGTAA
>CAMWUJ010000039.1 GCA_947177405.1 uncultured Porphyromonadaceae bacterium
AGCACCTGACTGTTAATCAGGGGGTCGTTGGTTCAAGCCCATCTTGAAGCGCAGAATATTTTGAATTATTTTGCTTCAATAGCTCAGTTGGTTAGAGCACCTGACTGTTAATCAGGGGGTCGTTGGTTCAAGCCCATCTTGAAGCGCAGAGAGTGGAGGTTCGCGATGAATCTCCACTCTTTTTATTTCAATATCTCTTTCCTCCCGAGAATCTCAAAATTTTTCACTAAATTTGCAATATGAGTTCCTATATATGAAATCATTTGTATAGGATCTAATAAAATTCAAGAATACAATGCGTAAAAATATATTCAAGCTAACCGGAGCGATCCTGGCTTTGATCACTCTTCTTACAACCCATATCCCTTGCAAGTCACAATTCCGCTATGGAATCCGTCTTGGAGGAGAAATAAGTACGGCGACCTTAAGCGGTCATACCTCTACTTTTCATCTGCATCACGGCAGCGGATTCGCCGGAGGCTTGACTTGCGAATATCTCTTCAGAGAGGAAGGAGGCCCCGCATTAGGAGGATCCATTCTTTATAGCCACGGATCTGCGATGGAGGTTGTCGGCCCCACAGGCAGTAAGGATACCCGCAAATTAGGCAACGATTTCCTTGAAATACCCTTACACCTTAAATACAAGTATTTCTTTCCTTCCACCAAAGGCATCTTCGGCACCTTCGCCTATACAGGTCCCAGCTTCCGGATGAGACTCGACAAAGACGCCCCTGATATCCCGGCAGGATCACGTCGCTTCCAACCCGGCTGGGATATCGGCCTCGGCATAGACGTGATTAACTTCATTCAGCTGTCGGCAGGCTATCGTTTCGGCCTTAACGACGCTCTCCATCCCGGACAAGCAAAATTAAGGGCTGATGGAGTGCAGATTTCCGCCGCTATCCTTTTTGACATTTAGCTATAACATTGCCGAACAAGAACCTATCTTAGTTTAGTAAGGAATTAGGGTTTCTGCTTTCCTACCGGAGGTTCTGACAAAGTGATTCTCACTATTGTGGTACGGTCAAGGCTGCGAGAGATCGCTTCATCAAAGTGACTCATATATTTTGGCAAAAACCGTTCGCAGAGGAGACGCAATGCAAGAATCTTCTCCTCCCGGTCTTTCACGAACTCTGCGCGACCAATAGCGATTGCTGAATTGAAATATTCTGTAAAATTATTCTTCTCTTCCTCGTATTTAGGTGTGCAGCGGCTTACAGCCGACAGACTCACCACCGGATTTACCCTAAGGCAATCAATCTTCTCCCCTTCATCCGCACAATGAAAATAAAAGTTCTTCTCATCACTTCGCACCAAAGATAGCGGAAGGCCATAGGGACTACCATCAGATCGAATCATGCTCACTGTCACATAGGGCGCCTTATCAAACACCTCCAATGCCCATTCTGCGCTTCTCTCTCGGGAAGCCTTTCTCATTTTTCTCATATTATAACTATATAAAAAAGCCCCACCGAAGTGAGGCTCTGAATCTTCTTGACTTTAGAGAAGAAAATTACTTTCTGATACCGAGTTCTTTCTTAGCGATAATAGCACGGTAACGGTTGATATCCTTACGGATGAGATAGTCGAGGAGCGAACGACGCTGACCTACGAGAGCCTTAAGTGCACGAGCTGTGGTGTAATCCTTGTGATTCTCCTTAAGGTGCTCAGTAAGGTGTTTGATACGGATAGAGAAAAGCGCGATCTGGCTTTCGGGGCTACCTGTATCTGTGGGACCCTGTCCGTAAGTTTCGAAAATTTTCTTCTTTTCTTCTGCTGAAAGATGCATGATTGAGAGAATTTAAATGATTAATAAATAAAACTTTTCATCAAAAGAGAATTCGGGACTCTCATTTCACCGCTCCCTTTATCGAAAAGCGTTGCAAAATTAATAAATTATTATCACATCACAAAAAGAGTTGATATAAAAATAGAAAAATTTTGTCATGTCACATAATTTTAGTAACTTTGCAAAGATTTATCCGCCATGGCAAATCAAGACTTTCTTGGAAAGGGAGCGCCTAACGGACTCATTCGTAATATTAATACAAAACAATGTACGCAATTGTAGAAATCAAGGGCCAGCAGTTCAAGGCTGAAGAGGGCAAATACCTCTATGTCCACCACCTCGGTGACGAGGTAAAAGAGGGAGAGGCCATCTCCTTCGACAAAGTTCTTCTTCTCGACACAGACGGCGATGTTAAAGTCGGTGCTCCTGTTGTAGAAGGTGCAAAAGTAGAGTGCGAAGTTCTTCTTCCTCTCGTAAAAGGTGAGAAAGTAATCGTTTTCAAGAAAAAACGTCGCAAAGGCTATCGTCGTAAAAACGGTCATCGCCAGCAGTTCTCCAAAGTGTTAATCAAAAAAATCGTAACCGCTTAATCCCATCTAAGATATGGCACATAAAAAAGGTGTCGGTAGTTCTAAGAACGGCCGCGAATCAGAAAGCAAACGTCTCGGTGTGAAAATCTTCGGTGGTTCCTACTGCAAGGCTGGAAACATCCTTAAGCGTCAGCGTGGCACTGCCCATCATCCCGGTCTGAATGTCGGTATGGGTAAAGACCACACTCTCTTCGCTCTCATCGATGGCGTAGTGGTATTCACCACAGGTAAAGAGGGACGCAAATTTATTAATGTAAAGCCTATAGAGGCTGCCGCAAACTAATTTGCAATCAATTCCCCTAAATAAAAATCGTCTGTTGAAAGAATTCAACAGACGATTTTTATTTCTATCATGTTTTAGAATGGCTTTCTATATTTCTCTCCATCTTCAAGTTCTTCCAAAATTGAAAGATAGGAGGCGTAGCGACTTTGTGAAATTTCATAGTTTTCCACTGCCGGCACCACGGCACACCCCGGTTCTCCGACATGTTTGCAGTCGCCATATCTACATTCGGCACTCTTCCTGAAAATTTCAGGGAAGAAGTGAGAAACTTCCGAGGGCTTAAAATCAATCGTGCCAAATCCTCTCACACCGGGAATATCAATTAGCGCTCCCCCACCGGGAAGCTGAAGCATCTCTGAGAAAGTGGTGGTATGAGTGCCGGTGTGATGAATATCTGAAATCTTACCCGTTTTAAGTTGCGCGCCCGGGATAAGTGCATTAATCAAAGAAGATTTTCCTACTCCGCTATTTCCTGCAAACAGCGATACTTTTCCGACTAAATAGCTTAACAGATCTTCAATACCAGCCCTGGTCTCCGCAGAGGTGAAGAATACCTTATAACCTATTGACTCGTAAAGAACCCTCATACCTTCAGCAAGTTCCCGGTCATCGTCATCCCACATATCGCATTTATTGATCACTAAGACTGCGGGCACAGAATAAGCCTCGGCCGTAGCTAAGAAACGGTCGATAAAAGTGGTAGGTGTGGCAGGTTCCTTTAGAGAAACCACGAGCACAGCCAAATCGAGATTGGATGCCAAAATATGCGACTCCTTCGAAAGATTGGATGCGCGACGGATTATATAGTTACGTCTCGGAAGAATCTCGGTGATATAATCCGCATCATCAGCGGCTTTCGACACTATAACCCGATCACCGGTGGCAACAGGATTGGTGGTGCGAATCCCCTTTATCCTGAAATTTCCCTTTATCCGACACGGAATCTCCTCTCCCCCATCAGTTCTGACTATGTAGGAGCTTCCCGTGTTTCTGACAATCACCCCTTCTCTTCTTTCTTTATATATCTCCTTATTCTTTTTCATCAAATTATAAATGGAAATATTTCTAATCCCTAACTTCAATACAAAGTAAGTATATTTTTTTAACAATCCCAACTTTTCACTTGTTTTATCCCCTACAGTTTTAGCCCCCAGTCCGTTATTAGCGAACCGGGGGCCTGTGGATAGATTATTATAACTTATCGCATAACTTACTTCAAGATGGCAGATCCTACACCACCTCCACCTTGCTGCTCATTATTATTGGATACTCTCTTACCGTAATTAAACGTATAGCTTAATGAAAGAGAAAGATTACGTGACCTATATGCGTTCCACCATTGGGCTGTCTCCGAATAAAGAGGTGAATTAAACGAAACAGTCTCATATCCGTCACGCGTAAACCAATTTCTAAACTCCAGGCTACCCTTGAAGTTTCCAACTGCATAATTGAACATTATTCCATAAGTGCTTTTTACACTTGTTCTATATCCGTTACTCCAGCCGTGAAGCCAATGCTGCGGAGTCTGATAATATCCCATCACCGACCAGTGATTTCTTGAATACTGCACATTTAGATTACCGGATATAGTGTTCATAGACTGTGCATCACATCCTGTAAGCACAACCCTGTCAGCTGCTCCATACACCTTAAAAACCAGAGAATTATTCAGGAGCTTAAGATTCGCCGAGAGTCTTGCACTAAAAGAATGGGATGATCCACTGTTGATTGATTGTCGTACGAGACCGTCCAATCCGGGAATTGAATAAAATCTGTATGCTTGTTTATTGGGGTTTCCTTCATATTGTAGACTTGCATACAGGGAAATTTTATTTGTTGGCACATAAGTGTAGGAAGCTCCGGCAAGACAAAATAAAGTATTTCTCAAATCCGGATTTCCTTGCAGCCATAAAAGCTCGTTATCCCTGACAAGAGCATCATTTGCTGTTGAAGCCTCAGGATGGGAATTACCCCACCACCCCTCGATGCTTGCCGAATTTTTTGCGTTGATTCTATATTCAAGTTGCGCACCTAAACGAGGATTCCACTCGTTGAGCGTAATCTCGCCATTGACCTTTCCGATTACACATGATGCTCCTGCTCTTGAATAAAGACTGAGTTTATCCCAATTCTGAGTATAGACAAGAAAAAACAAGCTTTCTGATGATAATAATCGTTGCCTGCTGTTATTCGATCCAAAATAACGAGTATCATAAAGCGAATTATATGTATTCATATCCACTCTGAAAGCATTGTTATGAGAAAACTTCTTATGATACTGCAAAGAGACATAAGGGTAATATATCTTTTCTCTATTATAATTCTCTATCGGGGTCATCTCTCCGAGTTGATAGAACGAACTTCGCTTATTTGCACCGTAGGCGAATTCCCAAGAAGCAACTAACGAATTATCTTTTGGCAACTTGAACTGATAATATCCTCTGATTCTGGGATATATGGATTGATAAGTTTCTTTTCTGAAAGCAGAAGTTTCCTCAAAAGAAGGGATAGATAAATTCACATCAGATCCATAACGGTTTTCCGGTGTAGCATTCCTACCGAAATTAATGGCATGCTGGATAAATTTATTATCATCCCGCCAATTTGCCGTTACAGATACGCTCTGATTATTTGAGCGGGAAAGATAATCCTTTCCTGTATCCATCTTTCTTGTAAGATCCTCATAATGGTTTCCTTCAAACTCAACATCTCGGAAGGTTGCCTCCTGTGTCGAAACATTTCTGTTTGAATGATTCCCTCCGGATCCGACATAAGCATCGATTGTCCATTTCTTATAGACGAAACGAGAGAAAATATTGCCACTTATCATATTCGTTGAGAGGGCTTGACCATTGGCTGTCAGCTTCGTATAACCTCCCCATTCATAATTATGCATTATGAAGTTCACCACATGCACTGCATTCCCGAAACGAGGGTCATCAGGATAATTCAATACCTCCACTCTAAGCACATCCTCCGGTCTCAATCCTTCTATCTCCTGACTTCCTGCCGGCACATAATCAATGAAAAGGGAAACCCCTGATCCATTAAGGGTGGTTATTGATTTGGATGCCGGATCAATATTCAGCATCGGAATCTGCATGTTAAGAAGGAGTGCTGTGGCATCAATCGACACCTTCTTGGCTTTCTTTGAAGGGATATATTCAACACCGTTTCGTATCACACGTTGAGTATGTGATTCCACCTTCAGGGCTTTTAAGGATATTGCCTGCTCGGACATAATGATTGTCCCCATAGAGAAATGATTGAATTCCCTTGTCAGTGGCTTATAGCCAACACTTGTCAACTTCCCGATCACTCCTTTCTCCCTGCAAGGGATAGAGAAACGACCTTCAGTATCGGTTATACCCGAGGCTATAATAGAGGAGTCAGCGGCAGAAAGCAAAGTCACGGTAGCAGCTATAACCGGCTCCGAGTCTGTTCCGACCAAACGACCTGTATATGCAGATCTTCCGGTCTGCTTCGCCTCAATATAGAAGTTCTTTCCATCGTGCACAACATATATCGGATTGTCACCTATTGTCTGACGCAATGCGCTGTATGCATCATCCGTATTTATTACTGCTGATGTATGATAACGGTCCAGTTCCCTATAAATAAAGGAGATATTGATTTCAGGATGCTTCTTGCCTATCTCCACAATAGCCTGTGAAACCGGGGTATTATCGAATTTATGGATGTATTTGGCAGCTCCGGCTGAGACAAAAGTCATCACAGCCGTTAGTAAAGTCAATATGAGTTTCATTTTATCAGTCTATGGTCAGGAGATTTTCGTCTCTGGTTATGTTTATACTTTCAAATGTATTCAGTTGGGAAATTATCTCGTCAAGATCCAATGAGGGGTCGTATTTATAATATAGATGTAATGCAGCAACATCCTCATTCCCAAACTTTACTTCCACTCCATAATCAGTGCGGATTCTTTCCATTATTTCAGAAAGAACTGCATCCTCAAACAAGACCGGTGAGGACTTTGTTTCCGGACTTTCGGTTATTTCAACCGTTGGTGCTATGGAATCATTCGCTACCTCACTTGCGGCTGAAGAATCTTTCTTCTCGCTAATATTAATTGATGATGTTTTTTCGACATGATGATCTTTCACTGCTACCGTAACTGCAATCCCGACAGCCATTGCCACTATCGAAGTGCATATCACGGCAATTATGGATGCCGCCCGATTTCCTCTGAAAAACATAACGCGACGCCGGAAGCCGGTTTTATTTTTGAAATCGTTCCATTCCTTATCAACATCCACATCAACGGAAGCTGACACAGAGGAATCCACCTTGCATAGAAGATCATATAACTCTTTTGTCTCCTTATCCGACATTATTTCGGACAGTTCCTGCTCAGTATAATTATCCGGATGATCAATTATATCAAGCACAAGTTCATACTTATCCATTTTCATTGAGTTTTTTTCTGATTATTGTCAATGCATGACTGAGATGACGATACACGGCGGTTTCACTTATTTCCATTATCTCCGCTATTTTACTGAAGCGTTCCCCTTTGGAAAAACGAAGATCTATCACTTTCTGCGCCTGAGGCGAGAGATGACTCCCTATAAGGGAATAGATGCGGCTGATTGTTTCCTCGTCGGGCCATTCTTCCGATTCATATTCATCGTTTTCCAGGAAATAACGATTGGCTATCCGCAGATGGATTTCACAATCACGAATATGATTGAGACAGCGATTTCTTACTGCCTTCAAAAGATAAGATCCTGTGATTTCCTGCCGGATATTCTTATTGATCAATGAAGCAAAAATATCGTGGACGATGTCGCGCGCGCCTTCATCGTCGTGCAGAAGCGCCATAGCCATACGGTACATCTGCGCATAATACTTTTTAAAAAGTTTCTCTATGTCATTTCTATGAGTCATACATCTTAAAGACACACAGTAGTCAGAAAACTCAACACGTATCCCTTAAATTTTTTAAAAAAACGTTTATTCCAGACCTTTAATTAACATTTAATATGGTTTTCTTGTTAAATATAATAGAAAAAAGCCTGAAATTGGCACTTTTATCCGGATTTATTTTGTAAATTCAAATATTTTAAAGAACTTTGCCGAATATTTAGGACAAATGTCAATTATCGTTGATAAAAATTGACAATTTGCATCTTGAAAATTCAAGCCGGTTCCGCTTTATTTATAATTTAGGAGATTTGACAATTTACGGGCTTGGCAAAACAAAACCATTTTATTACCTAAAACAAGTTTAGTTATGAACATTGAATCAATTGGCACCTGGGCGGGAGAAGTCTATAAAGCATTGGAATCTTCCGACACACGCATGCTCGGAGAAAAAGAAATCAAAAAAGCTACAAAGCTTAAGAAAGATCAGATTATGTCGGCTCTCGGATGGCTCGGCAGAGAAGGGAAGATTGCCATCACTACCGATGACAAGGATATCGTGGTAACGTTGATATGATATCCTGATAACTCCTTATAAAAAAGGATGCACCTTTAGTGCATCCTTTTTTATTTGTCATCACATCATAATTCATTCATACCACAAAAAGTTGAGGGAATCATCCTCGCGGACAATACCCTCAATTATATAGCTAAAAATCAAAACTAAGTCTTTTTTATTTTCGGAAAGCCACGGTTCTTACCACCCTTACCGGCACTGTCTCTCCTTCCTGACGACCCGGATTCCAAAGCGGCATTCCGCTTAATATCCTCACTGCCTCGCGATTAAGCGATGGCTCGACACCACGAAGCACCCTCACGTGTGAGATTGTTCCATCCCTATTCACCACGAAAGAACAGACCACTTTTCCCTGTATCCCTTTCTTATATGCATCCTCCGGATAGCAACGATTATCGTTAATATAGGAAAGCAATAATCGGTCTCCACCAGGAAATGAAGGCTTCTCAGTTACGAAATCATATTCATAAACCTCAATATAACCCGAGGTTCCTTCCACAGGATTGACAACATTGACCCTGCAACGCTGCGCCATGGAAGACTGAGGCAATAATAATAAAGCCACTGAAAAAATTAATATGGAAAATAATCCTTTCATTAGAATTAGAATTCTTCAAGAAGTGGTTTGCAAATGGTTAACGCGACTTGAGGAGGCAGCCGCAGCCTTTAGCTAAGGAATTTTCTTTCCGTATGCAAATTTAATCCATAGAAGGCATTTCTGCAATGCAATAAGGTTTAATAATAGTTAATACAATGTTAATTTTTATAATAAGCTCTCCTGATATACTACCTCGCTCACTTTAACGTTAAATAAAGTAATGAAGCGTACTTTAACCACATTTGCAACGGGATGTTGTTTATTCAGCTCTTACCTCGCAGCGCAGAATTCCTCTTCTGCCTACGATTTTCTTGACATATCCACCTCCACCCATGCTTACGCGCTTGGCAGCAAGAATGTGGCTATTGTCGATCCCGATGTCACGCTCGTGGATCAAAATCCGGCGTTGCTTGGCCCTGAAGTTGACAATCAGATAGCTTTCAACTATATGCATTACATGGGATCAGGAAACTTCGCAGGCTTGCGTTATGGAATGGGAGCGGGCGAACGTGGTGCCTGGGCTCTTGGAATACGCTATCTAAACTATGGTTCGATTCAAGGTTACGAGCCTGACGGAACGATGACAGGGAAATTTTCACCCGCAGATATGGTGGTGGAAGGAACATATTCTCATGATTTCAATGATCGCCTCCGGGGTGGAATCAACCTCAAGATGGTCTATAGCACCTATGAGCAATACACGGCTTTTGCCATGGCTGTCGATCTGGGTATCAACTATTATAATGAAGAGAAAGATCTTTCGCTTTCTGCTGTGATATCAAATGCCGGAGGGCAGCTCAAAAGATTTGACCGCGAATATGCCCGCCTTCCTTTTGATATCCGTCTCGGATATATGCAGTCGCTCGGTGCTTCTCCATTCCAGCTTTCCATCAACGCCACTCATCTCACCAAATGGAGACTCCCCTATTATGCACATGATAAAAATGAGCCGGACAAAGGAGAGGTGTTAAAATCATCTTTTTTATCAAATCTTTTCAGGCATCTGATATTCGGGTTGCAATATTCGCCCTCCGAAAAATTTTATATCGGTATCGGATATGATTATAAAATGCGCACCGATATGGCAACCTATAACCGTAATTTCCTTTCAGGATTCACTGTGGGCGCCGGATTGAGAGTTAAATCTTTCGGTGTCGGAATTTCATACGCCATGCCTCATAAATCGGCTTCCTCTCTAATGCTAAACCTAAGTTGCTCGATCGGACAACTTGTATATGGCTCAGACTGATATGACACCTACTATATCTCTAAACGGAAAAATCATGACATTCCGCACCCCGGCTGTGATGGGAATTATCAATGTCACCCCCGATAGCTTCTATTCCTCCAGCCGCACTCCGGCTTACAATTCTCTCAAGCAAAGAATTGAAAAATTTATTGATGAAGGTGTGGATATCTTCGATATCGGAGGCTATTCATCGCGTCCCGGGGCAGAGGATATTTCCGCTGAGACTGAATTTTCGCGTCTTGCTCCGGCAATCGAAACCATACGCCGTATAGCTCCCGGCTTCCCCATCTCTATTGATACTTTCAGATCCGGAATAGCTGAAAAATGTATTGATGAATTCGGAGTCGAAATTATCAACGATATCAGTGGAGGCAGCCTCGATCCGGAGATGTTTGATATGGTAGCTGAAAAAAAATGCGCATACGTGATGATGCACATGCGAGGCAATCCCGAAACCATGTCGGGACTCACACAATATGACGACGTGGTGGCTGAAGTGATTGAAGATCTGTCATTCAAACTGGCCCGACTACGGGAAAAGGGCGTGGCTGATGTAATCGTTGATCCGGGGTTCGGATTTGCCAAAAGCTTAACTCAAAATTTCCGGCTTCTTGATTGTCTCCCTTGTTTCAAGGAATTAGGCGCTCCCCTTCTTGTCGGCATCTCCCGAAAATCGATGATATGGAAAACTCTTGGTAAAACTCCGGAAGAAGCCCTGAACGGCACCTCCGTTCTCAATACCGCAGCTCTCCTTAAGGGTGCTGACATTCTTAGAGTTCATGACGTGGCGGAAGCTGTAGAATGTATAAAGCTCACGCGTGAACTAATCAATTCTTCTCAATTATGAAACTTTAACAGATCTTCGTCAGTATGTTCAGTTTTGGAATAAAAGACTTTATCGATATCCTTATCGTGGCCTTGATGCTGTTTTATCTCTATCGTCTGATGAAAAACAGCGGAACCCTCTCACTGTTCTACGGAGTTTTGGCATTCATCGTGATCTGGGTTCTGGCTTTCGAAATTTTCGATATGCGACTCACGGGCACTATTGTGGATAAATTCATGAGCATCGGTCTTATTGTGCTCGTCATCCTGTTTCAGGATCAGATAAAGCGTTTTCTCATCGACATCGGAGGGCGTGCCAAATGGAAAACAGTAAGAAACCTTTTCCGACATGACAAGAATAATGAGGAGAATCATTCGGAGGTCATGAGTGTGGTTTATGCCTGTATGGCGATGTCAAAATCAAAAACAGGTGCCTTGATTGTGTTTCAGAGAAAAATGCCCTTAGGTGATTATGAAAAAACCGGAGATATCATCGATGCAAATATCAACGTGCGCCTGATTGAAAATATTTTCTTTAAAAATTCTCCGCTTCACGATGGGGCGATGATCATTGCTTCTCATCGCATTATGTCGGTTGGATGTATCCTCCCGGTGAGCCATGACATGAATATCCCCAAGAATCTTGGATTGCGTCACCGCGCGGCTTTGGGAATGAGTCAGGTCACTGATGCCATCTGTGTTATCGTGAGCGAAGAGACAGGTGGGATATCCGTGGCTAAGAATGGAAAACTCCAGGTCAAAGTATCCACAATCGACCTGGAGCATTTACTTTCTTCCGCTCTCGAAGAAGAATAATCCGACCTGTCGGAAGAAGATCAGGATATCATCTATTTACTCACTATCACGGGAGATGCGGGGAGACCGATGAAGGGATAATCCTTATTCTTCGCCATAAAATCCTTAATAAATGTCTGAGCATCTCCCAAAGATGGGAAGCAACCGGCGATGGTGTACCACCGGTCGCCGGTAGTCTCCACTGCAATCGCATCTTTATAACCGGCCTCTCTCAATGCAGCTGCCTGCGCACGTGCGTTGGTATTCATCTTGAACACTCCCACTGCAACATTATAGGTATTCAGAATCCTGCTGCTCACACTGTCTCTGCGCAATCTGTCGCGAGATACATAAACAGTATCTCCATCCACCACTTTGCGCATCACACCATCGTCGGAAAGAAGTCCTGTCGCAGGCATCATTGCCTCAGCATTAGCCGCCTCCCTTTTGTTCTTGGCAGCTTCGTATGCACTTCTGTAATTGTTCTCCGTAGGTTTGCACCCGACAAGAAGGAGAAGTGAGGCTCCCAATATGATCAATTCCTTTTTCATATTTCTGTCTTATTATTTTAGAGGCACGAGAACTCTGGTTTCACGCGGAGCGAAATCATAATTACCCGATTCCGGACGTATCACCACTTCTTCTCCCGTGATCACATCTTTGTATCTTGCGCCTTCGGGTATGATCTCCGCATAGCGGGCCATATCCACCTTGTTCTCTTTGTCACGTCCGTTCATCATCACCACAACACTTTCGTCGCCTGAACCACGCTGATAAAGATAAATACCGTTATCGGGCATGAAATGCTTCATTCCGCCTTCTGCTATGGCTTTGCTTCCTTTCCGGAACCGGTTAAGGGCTGAAATATAGTCAACCGCTTCATTTTCCAGATCGGATCGGCCTTCACGGGTAAATACTGTGGTGGTGTCTCCGGGAAAACCTCCGGGCATATCTTTCCTCACATTCCCGTCCCCTCCTTCACGAGTGCCATGCATGAGAATCTCCGTGCCGTAATACACCTGTGGGATACCCGGCATCGTGAGAAGAATAGTCATGGCCTGCTTCCATTGCGATAGCGAGTCGGGAACCTGTAGCAATACCCGCTCCGTGTCGTGGTTATCAAGAAAACGCAACACTTTCATAGGATCCGGATACACATAGTCGAGAGCGATATGGTCATAAATCTTGTTCAGACCGTTCCAAGGATCGGTATCCTCAAAATATGGTGCCATTCCGCGGCTTTTTATCATAAGCGGGAAGTCCATCACCACAGGGAGACGTGTATCCTCCCCTTTGGATGCTGCAAGCGGTGAACCTTTCTGCCAGAATGCTTCTCCGGCTGTCTCGCCAAACCAACACTCTCCCACTATATTGAAGTCGGGATATTCCGCCTTCACTTCATCTATCCAACGAGCCATCTGCTTCTCGTCGGCATAGGGATAAGTGTCCATCCTTATACCGTCTATCTGTGCCTCCTCGATCCACCATATTGAATTCTGGATCAGATACTTCATCAAATGAGGATTCTTCTGATTCAGGTCAGGCATGTCCCTTACAAACCAACCATCCTGAGTCATCGAACGATCGTATTGACTGGCATAGGGATCTGTAATGGTTGAAAGCCGGTAATTGGTCTGCTTATAATTTCCCTGATTATTAAACCAATCGGAGGCCGGAGGGGCTGCCATCCATGGATGAGACGACCCGGAATGATTGAAGATCATATCCATCACTGTCTTTATTCCACGGCCGTGAAGGGTATCTATAAGTTCGATATATTCAGCATTAGTGCCGAATCGCGGGTCAACCTTATAATAATCTGTGGTGGCATAGCCATGATAACTTCCACCGGGCATATCATTCTCCAGTACCGGAGCAACCCACAATGCAGTCATCCCTAACGAATCGATATATGCCGCATGATTGATCAGACCACGAAGGTCTCCGCCATGGCGCGTATTAGGGTTGGTGCGGTCGGCACCTACCTGATTCCGCAGGGCTTTGGAATTATTATTGCGTATATCTCCGTCGGAAAAACGGTCGGGCATAACCATATATAAAACATCCGCCGCCGAAAATCCCTGAGCTCCCTTCTGTGGCTTACGAGCACGCAACTCATATTCCCGGCTCAACTTTTTCTTCCCCTCTCTCCATTCTATCCTGAATTTACCGGGGCGGGCATCAGGAGAAATGGTAAGATAAAGATATTGCCAGTCAGCAGATCCATCAAGACGCACCACCGAATCAAGGCTAACTCCGGGATAATCTATTTTCACTTCTGCAGGACGAATATCCGCACCATGAATCTGAAGCTGCAAAGAATGGTCTTTCATCCCTGCCCACCAGTGAGGTGGCTGGATATCTTTCACATCAAACGCATGAAGGCCAAAGGCAGAAAAAGTCATCACACCCGTGGCAACTATGCGGAAAAGGCCGCGACTACGTCGCGACCAATTCTCTATCATCATATTTTTGTTCATTATTTTTATTGTATATTTACAAATCAATTGTCGGTCTGAATAATCAGATGAGAAGATAGACTCCAGAATTTAGAGGGATCTGTGATCTTGACTGTCTTAGGTCCATCTTTCTCTCCCACGATCTCATAGGAGCCTGCAGGCATATTTGTCCAGATTTTCACCTTCTTCGCACTTGTCGGAATAGAAGTAAGTGTTCTCTTGTCGGCAGCCACGAAATAAGAAGCATCGAAATCACCCTTCAGTACTTTTGTTGCACCAAGGAATTTCTTCTCGAGAAGACCTTTCTGTTTAAGCTCCTTATTACTTCCGATGGCATAATATACTCGGTTGGCTTCATTGGCAGTCTGGATAGCCTGTTCATTAGCTTCCTTAGCCTCCTGCTGAGCCACCTCTTTAGCCGCAGTCTCGGTCTTCAATTGTTCCTGTCCCTGAGCCACCTGGGTATTAAGGTTTTCAATCTGCCCCTTAGCATTGGCGAGATCTGACTCAAGCTGAGCTATCTTCTTATCCTGAGAAGCGATACGGTCTTTAAGCTGAGTGATGGTCTTCTTAAGCACACTGTTCTCATTTCCTGAGGCAGCGAGCTTCTTCTCCATGGATTCGAGGAGCTGACGGTTGGCTGTCAGACGAGCCTTGATATTGGAAAGGTTCTGACGAATCTCTGCACGGCGGTCGGGGCTGTCGCCTGATCCCATGTTATAGAGAAGGCCTTCCTGCATATTGATAGAGTCAAGACCTGTGTAGATATCGCCCATCAGAAGTAGAAGAGAATCGTTATAGCTTGTCGCTTCCTGGTATTCAGCCGTAAGGTCGGCGATCTTGATGGAATCCTCGTCCACCTTCTTTGCTTCCTTGCCGGTGCAGGATGCAAGAAGCAACGCTCCGACACCTAAATACAAAAGACTCTTTTTCATATTATATACATTTTTAAATTATAATCATTCGTCGCAGGCAACTTCTTTTTCTTTCTTCTTTTCGAAGTTCTTATTATTGCCCTCAATGACTATAACAATCTCCCCTTTGGCTTGGTTCACGGAATAATATTCGGCGAGCTCTCCGAGTGTGCCTTTTTTTATTGTTTCATGTAATTTGGAAATTTCACGGCACACTGCCGCAGGTCTATCTTCTCCAAATGTCTCAGCCAATTGACGGAGTGTTCTCGCAAGTCGCAAGGGTGATTCATATATGATGCAGGTGCGGGAATCAGCGGAAAGCTCGGCAAGGCGTGTGGCCCTTCCCTTCTTCAAAGGTAGAAATCCTTCGAACACAAATCGGTCGCAAGGCAGACCCGATGCTACAAGAGCCGGAACAAATGCCGTGGCACCGGGGAGACATTCTACGTCTATTCCATGCTTGCGACAGGCTCGCGACAACAGAAATCCGGGATCTGATATGCCAGGGGTGCCTGCATCCGTAACCAACGCTATGTTCTCCCCGCCTTCAAGGCGTTCGATTACATGATCGCATGTCTGATGCTCGTTGAATTTATGATGACTGTGCATCGGGGTCTTGATTTCGAAATGCTTCATAAGCACCCCGCTCGTGCGTGTATCCTCGGCAAGGATAAGGTCTGCTTCCTTCAAAACCCTTATTGCCCGCATTGTCATGTCTTCAAGATTGCCCACCGGAGTAGGCACCAGATATAATTTTCCCGCCATCACGTTTGATTTATATTCTCAATACCTTATACAAATTTAGCTGTCCCTTTGTTATTTTTCGAAATAATTACGTATTATAGCCATAAAGTCGATCACTTCAGGCTTCTCGAAATCCCAACCGAGCTCCCCGATGAAGTATTCTTCTGCTTCATCATATCCATCCATTGTGGCAACTAAATTCATAGCATAATTGAATTCGCTGTCGGAATTCTTAAACAGTTCCCTACGGAAACGAAAGCGGTCATTGACGCAGAAAGCGGGCTTTGCAGACGTACCGTTAGCCGGGGTCCTTACTTGTGCGGCTGCATTAGCTGTCACTTCGGAAGTTACAGAAATCTGTGGAGTGGGTATAGCTTCTTCAACTGCAATTTCATCAGTTTCCTCAAATACATATAATGGCTCCTGATCTTCCTTTTCCACTGTTTCCTCCTTCTCTGCAGGTTCTTGGTTCAGGGGCTCTTCCGATTCTGTTTCCTTTTTATCCTCCGCATGAATAGCCGGCTCCTCCCCCTTTTCCGAACTCTCATCCTTCTCCGATTCGGCAGACTTTTCAATTACTGTTGTCTCTGCTTTCTCTTCCGAAACGTGTGGAGTTTCCTCCTCATCTTCCGTCAGGGATCCATAAGGGCTGATTATGTCGATATCATCTATCTCGTCATCATCTGCTTCCTCCCAATCCTGAGAATAATCCACACCCTTGAAATAGGCATTGATCACATCAAGTTTTCCTTTCAAGAGCGGAAACAGATCTTTCATCTTATCTTCACGAAGAGCTGCCAACTCAAGAAGGCCTTCAAACTCATACACGGCATCTTTAATGCTGTCGATATCCAGTCTTTCCATATCTATCATCTCATTAATATTTACTTTCCTCCCCCTTCCCTCCAAACCAAGCCTTATTCATACCGCATCGTGGAGTAAAAATCCGGTCTTATTCTATTTAAAAAGACTTAGCAACATATTCTCTACTGATTTACGGGCCACATCACGATTCACAAGCTGGTTCATCACCACCACAATTGTATGTGTCGGTTCATAGTCATCATTGAGTTTATAACCGGCATAGCATTGTATTCCAGTCATACTTCCCGTCTTCATGGCTATATAGCTTTCAAGAGGAGTGCCGGCAAGAAACTTACGCAATGTTCCTTCCACACCTGCAAGGGGGAAGAAAGAAACATAATAAGGGTCATGCCACATTGTCTGAAGCACATGGGTCATAAAGGCTGCCGTAACCTTATTTTGCCGTGAAAGTCCGGAACCATCCACAATGTTGACCCCCGCCATCGGTGCCCGATGTCCGGTCCAGAAATCCGTGTTAAGGCGTGCTCCCTCGGAGGTTGAACCCGGTTTATTCTTCACAACAGCGAGTGTGCGAAGCATTGCTTCCGCATACTGGTTATCGCTACGCATCATGCATGATCTCATTATCTCATCCACAGGCACAGATTGATGCGAGACAAGAAGTTGCCGCTTGGTCTCGGGCATCTCTCCATTTTCCAATACTATACCGGCAGAAGCAAGCTCGGTCTTCATTTTTGATAGAAACACTCCGGCAGGATTAGCCACCGACTTTCCTCCATTGGCATTATCCTGAAAATTCAACCCATGCTGGCCTGTGCCGTAAGCCTGTGAAAGGTCACCGGTTCCCCAACTCGAAACCGTAGCCGGACCGGCCCAAATACTTTCATCAACCTTTATTTTCCCTTTGATTCGCTTTATTCCCTTGGAAGAAAGAGCCTTCACTATTTCACTTACTATATCGCCTCCTGCCATCAGATGTCGCGAATTGAGACTCGGGTCGCCACTACCGATCACAAGGACATCGCCACCCAAAACGCCGTTGACCGCCGGCCCGGTCGTCATCACATCCGTAACATATCTGTAAGAGGGTCCGGTATGGCTGAGAAGTCCTGCTACCGTGACACTCTTCATGATACTGGCGGGAATAAGTGGCTTATCCACATTATACGATATTATTGTTTCTCCTGTCTTGAGGTCAGTAATCATTACCGCCGACTGCGATGGTGTGATACCTTTTGATGAGGTAAAAATCTCCAACGGACCTGCACAGACAGCAGGCCCGGCTACAAATACCAACAGCAATCCGAGCAGCAATGCAAGTCCTCTTTTTCTATCTTTCTTTATTCTTTCCATAATCAAGCAACAAATTTACAAAAAAATCTATTATTTATTGCCAACCGAAGTTTTAACAACAGTTAAAAATATTTTATTTCCCTTCTTTGTATTCTCAGGATTTATTTGTAACTTTGAAAGCGATGCCTCCCTCCTGTCATTATAATAAATACCGACATGCCAACACCCGACTACCGACAACCCTATACTTTTGACCGCGTAGTGCGGATCATATTTTCGGTTTGCGCCATTCTTGCCACACTCTATCTCCTTAACCTTCTCAAAGGAGTGCTCCTCCCTTTTCTTGTGGCATGTCTAATAGCCTATATGCTTGAGCCTATTGTGAAATGGAACATGAAATGGATGCACACTGCCAAACGTTTCCTTCCCGTTGTGGCAACGCTTTTTGAAGCATGTGTCGTTCTGGCGATATTCTGCGTCATATTCGTGCCCTATCTTATTTCAGAATGTGAATCGATGGGCGAGATGATTCGTAAATATGCCACTTCCCAGATGGATATTCCCTATATCTCTCAAAACATTCATAATTTCATCCGTGAGAATCTTGATCTCGACAAGATGTCACAACTTCTCTCAAAAGAGGAATGGAATTCCCTAATAAAGGCAAGTATCACTAAATCTTGGAGTTTTCTCAGCAGTTCGCTTGCATTCCTTTTCGGGATTATCAGCTGGCTCATAGTAGCGTTATATCTTATATTCATCATGCTCGACTACGAGAAACTCATGCTCAGCTTCAGGCAGCTGGTTCCCCATCGCCATCGCCACAGGGTTTTTCGAATCTTCGACGACATAACCTCGGCAATGAACCGTTACTTTCGGGGTCAATTCTTCATTGCATTTACTGTGGGTGTGCTTTTCTCCATAGGCTTTGTTATAATCGGCCTCCCGATGGGAGTGGTGTTGGGGATGTTCATAGGGCTTCTTAACATGGTGCCATATCTTCAAGTCATTTCCCTACCCGTCACTACTATACTGTGTCTGGTATGGACTGTCAGCACGGGAGGTGACTTCTGGCTCATTTTCGGAGAGAGTATGGCGATTTATATCATAGTGCAATGTATCCAGGATCTTGTGCTCACTCCCAAAATCATGGGGAAAGCCATGGGGCTCAATCCTGCCATCATCCTTCTCTCCCTCTCCATCTGGGGATCACTTCTCGGATTCATGGGGCTCATAATAGGTCTGCCACTGACCACACTGATTCTTTCATATTATAACCTATATGTGATACAACGAATCCAGCATAAAGCCTCAATCCGTTCAGAAAATCGCCGACGGCATCTGGAGGACAATCAAGACAATCCATAAACATTTTCATTTCCTATCCCGTATAATACATAAAACAACATATTGCTGCCAATGCTTACACTACCCATTTCCGCCGATTATAAAGCTTTGTCACAAGAGACAATCGTTCAGACCACAAAGAAAGTAGAATCAGAAATAAATCCTAATCAGAAAAACACCATGTCGGAGGAGAATCACACCAACGGTCTTATCGCCGACCTGGCATGGATTCTACTTCTTGGTGCCCTCGTGACTCTTCTTTTCAAGAAACTCCGACAGCCCGTGGTGCTCGGATACATTCTTGCAGGATTTATCGCAAGTCCTAAATTCACATATCTTCCTTCAATTTCCAATCTTGAGAATATCACGTTCTGGGCAGACCTCGGAATTGTGGTGCTGATGTTCACAATCGGTCTGGAATTTTCTTTCAAAAAGCTGATGAATTCCGGTTCATCGGCTATAGTGACAGCACTTATAATAATAACCGGTATGACCTTCGCAGGATTCGGCATCGGAAAGATACTGGGGCTGAACTCTATCAACTGTATATTTTTAGGAGGCATGATATCAATGTCATCGACCACCATCATCATGAAGTCGCTCGATGACCTTGGGTTGAAACAAAAGAAATTCGCATCCCTTGTGCTTTCGGTGCTTATAATTGAAGACCTTTTCGCAGTACTCATGCTTGTGCTGCTCTCCTCCATGGCAATGGGCGATGTGCAGGGGATGGAACTGCTCATGTCGATTGGCAAACTGATGTTCTTCCTCATTATATGGTTTATTGTCGGAGTATATGTACTGCCCACGTTCCTCACGAAATCCAGGCAGTTTCTTAATGATGAGACTCTTCTTATTGTCTCTATGGGGCTTTGCTTCTCAATGGCTATCTTCAGTGTTATATGCGGCTTCTCCCTGGAATTGGGAGCATTTGTGATGGGATCGATTCTGGCCGGAACAATTCTGGCTGAAAAGATGGAACGAGTGGTTCAGCCTATCAAGAATCTTTTCGGAGCCGTTTTCTTTATTTCAGTGGGAATGATGGTGGATCCTGCTGTCCTTGTGACATATTGGTGGCAGATTCTTCTGCTTGCTGTCGTGGTGATTGCCGGCATGATTATCTTCGGATCGCTCGGAATGTTGGTCACCGGGCAAAACCTGAAGGTTGCCATCGAAAGCGGTTTCACACTTACACAGGTGGGTGAGTTTTCCTTTATCATTGCCTCTCTTGGTATGTCGTTAGGGGTTTTGAACACATCGTTATATCCTATCATAGTTGCAGTATCGGTTCTTACCATTTTCACGACCCCATATTTTATAAAGATGGCTGATGGAGCATACGGCATCGTGGAAAAACATCTTCCCAATGGTCTCAACTTCCTCATCACAAGATATTCCAAACAGGTGACCGACTCCAACGAAACCAAACATCTCTGGAGGGCAATTCTCAAACGCTATATGTGGAGAATTATTCTTTATTCGGTGATTCTTCTTGCAGAGATTATCATTTCCCGCCAGTTCCTGTTCCCTTTCCTCGAAGGTCATTTCGAAAGGTTCGGGCATCTGATAGCAACCGTAATGACCATAGTGGCCATGGCTCCTTTCCTGTTCGCTCTATCTTTCTCCACCACTCAACCCGATGAACGTATCCGTCTCCACCAATCGGCTTCTTTTTATGATGTGCCTCTTGTAGCGATGAGAATAATACGTTATCTCGTCACTCTTTTCTTCATAGTATATTTCTGCACGCTCGCATATTCCACCCTTGTGGGATGGCTTGTAGGGTTAGGCTGCTTCATCCTGGTGATGGTATTCGCATCCACAAAGCTCACCTCCCACTACCGCAATATGGAGACTCGATTCATGGATAATCTCAATATGCGTGAGAATACACGTCTTGGTATAAACAACAATCTTGTGGATGATCTTCATCAGGCCTATATCGAGGTGAGTCAATCTTCTCCTTTTGTAGGTGACCGTCTTAAAGATTCGGGACTAAGGAGGGATTATGGAGTAAGTGTTTCGAGTATTCAGCGTGGAGACGATTACATGCCTCTTCCTTCTGCCGACGCACGCATCTTCCCCGGAGACATCCTTGGAGTGATCGGCACCGACGACCAGCTCAAGAAGCTCAATGAGGATATCGAAGCTTCCAGGAACGTCACCACGACCCATACCGTTCAGCCAAAAGTGGAACTGCAGAGCATCACACTCGGAGATACATCACCGATTATAGGTATGCCTCTTGGAAAAACCGAGATTCAAAAAGATTACTATTCCATGATTGTCAAGATTCAGCGTGGCGAGGATACTTTTATCGCACCCACACCGGATGTTGTGCTCAAACAAGGCGACACTATCTGGGTGGTAGGCGATCCAAGTCAATTCGACAGAATGAAATCGGGCGATAAGAAAGATTGAGGTCTTATCTTTCGGCACGCATAGGATTTGTAAGGAAATCCTGATACGACAGGCGGATTCCCTCTTCAAGTTCCGTGGAATAGGTCCACCCTAAGGATGTGGCTTTGCTCACATCAAGGAGCTTGCGGGGGGTGCCGTTCGGACGAGTGGTGTCCCATTCGATTTTGCCGGTATAGCCCACTACAGCGGCAACTTTTTCCGTGAGTTCCTTTATAGATAGCTCTTTGCCGGTTCCTGCGTTTACTGTTTCATTTCCAGAATAATTGTTCATAAGGAACACACACAGGTTGGCAAGATCGTCCACATATAGAAATTCACGGAGCGGACTCCCGTCTCCCCAGCAGGTCACACTATCAGCCCCTGATTCCTTGGCTTCATGGAAACGCCGTATAAGAGCGGGAAGCACATGGGAATGTTCGGGATGATAGTTGTCATTGGGACCGTATAGATTGGTGGGCATCACGGAGATATAGTCTGTGCCATATTGGCGGTTGAGATATTCGCAATATTTCAGGCCCGATATCTTTGCGAGGGCATACGCCTCGTTAGTTTTTTCCAATTCAGAAGTGAGGAGACAAGACTCGGGCATCGGCTGAGGTGCCATGCGGGGATATATGCACGAAGAACCCAGGAATTCCAGTTTTTTGCATCCGTTACGCCATGCTGCGTTGATGACATTCATCTCGAGCATCATGTTTTCATACATAAAATCAGCTAAGGCAGTGGCATTGGCTACGATTCCTCCCACCTTGGCGGCGGCAAGAAAAACATAGTCAGGCCTCTCTGACTCAAAAAATTCATTTACTGCCTTCTGATCGGTCAGGTCGAGATCCTTATGGGTTCGGGTGATTATGTTATCATATCCCTGACGTTTCAATTCTCTCACTATTGCCGACCCTACCATACCTCTATGACCGGCAACGTATATCTTATCCTCTTTTTTCATCATAATACTAAATCTTATCTATTGCCCGCAAATACATATAACTCAAAACTGCTTCGGATAAATCACCAGAAGACTGTGACGGCTGAAATGACGTGAAAGATAGGAGGGCATATTTTCAAGATCGGAAGAAAACGACAATGAACCCTTTCTGGCAGCGATCACCACAAGCAGATCTTCCTCCTGAATTTCAGCTGAAACAAGAATAAAATCGTCCCAACAATCAAGACGATAGAATTCATATCTCACATTATATCCTCCTTCTTCAAGAGCGGTGCGTATATATTCCATTGTCTTGGGATATGCCATAATCACAAGCTTAGCCCCTATCTGCGACCCCATATTGGCAATCCTCATGATCCATAGCTGGAATCCGGTTTCGAATTCGGCATTCTCAGGCACAGCCACAAATATTCGGTTGATGGTATTTATGGGAATAAAGCATCGGGAAATGAAAACCATTTTGTTGGTAGCCTTTAGAAGCTGCTCGATCATTGATCCATAGAATGTATCAACGATATTGGTTTTTCTATGAAATCCAAGAATTATATCGGTGCTATTCTCTTCACGACCCACGTTATTGAGGGCAGCTGCCACATTGATATCAAACCTTTCTATCTGCTTAACCTGCATTTCAGCATTCTCGGCTGCCATCATCGCATCTCTGAGAGCGGATCGGCCTGTGGCTTTTATCGAAGGGTCATCATTGGTGCGGACAAATAACAATGATATCTTGTTCCGGTTGGCCGGTGAACGCATAAATATTGCCATCTTCATTAAACCGGCAGCCGTCAGTGGATTTGAAACCGCCACCAACTGCCTCGCATATTCACCTCCTGTCATATCATCGTGCTCAAGATCTTCAGTGGTGAGCGCAATACGTATCTTTTTTGCGGCACGCTCCGTGACTACCGATGAAATCAGACAACAGAACAATATCATCACCACCGCACCATTCATGATATCTTCTGTCAGCATCCCATATTCGTATCCAATCATCGTGGCTGCTATGGTAGCGGCTGCCTTTCCCGAAGTAAGACCGAAAAGCAGCTGACGGTCTATGCCGGAGAACCCGAATATCTTCCCTGCCCCGAAAGCAGCAAGCCATTTGGCCACCAAAGCCACACCCGTCATATTCAACGCTACCCATGCCACATTCCAACCTTTAAATATCACTCCTACATTGATAAGCATCCCTACTCCTATCAGGAAGTATGGAATGAAGATAGCGTTGCCGACAAAGCGTATATTCCTCATCAAAGATGATCGCTCGGGGATCATGCGGTTAAGCACCAGACCGGCGTAGAAGGCCCCGAGAATAGCTTCGAGTCCTATGAGTTTGGCAAGCAGTGAGGCCACAAACACAAGAGCAAGAATAAAGATGAACTGCGAGACACTGTCGTTGTTTTTCTTGAAAAACCATCTTGTGAGCCATGGGAAAGAATAACCCACCACACCGGCGTATATCCCCATCAGAATGAAGAGCTTCACCAGGTCAAAAATACGGAAACCTCCCCTAAGATGCACAGTGACCACTTGCGCTAAAGCAAGCAGAGCAAGAAGCACAGCCACTATTGTTCCACACACAGCCACCACAGCTGCCCGTTGATTGGAAAGTCCGAACTTACTTACCACCGGGTAGCTCACCAGAGTATGCGAGGAATACATAGATGCTATCAGCACGGATGTGGACCAATCCACACCGAAAGCATAGCGCGACCCGAAGATTCCCAGCAACATTGGTAATAGAAAAGACAACAGGCCGAATATGATCCCCTTATTCAGATACTTCCGGAGATGAAACATATCTATCTCAGCTGCCGCCAGAAACATTATGTAAAGAATCCCGACTTCTCCGAATATCCGGAAACTCGCGTCTCGGTCAAGCAAATCGAAACCATAAGGCCCTACAGCTATTCCTGCAAGTATCAGACCCACAATCTGAGGAATATGAAGCCGACGGAACAATAACGGTCCCAATAGGATCACAAGCAATACAAGCAGGAAGATTGCCACAGGTTGCTGTAGTGGAAAAGAAAACACTTGTCTGATCTATAGATTAGAAATTAAAAATTCTTGAGGCGTTGGTATCTGAGGAATTCTCCACTTCTTCTTTGCTTACACCTAATACCTCCGCAATCTTGTCGCGGATAAATCCCAAATATGAAGATTCGTTCCGTTTTCCTCTCTTCGGCACCGGAGCAAGGTAGGGAGAATCGGTTTCAAGAACAATACGATCCAACCCGATATCGGGGAGCGCTTTTCGCAAAGATTCGGCGTTTTTGAAAGTTACCACTCCATTTATCCCGAAATAAGGATCGCAGACCTCCCTGATTTTTTTCACATCTTCTTTGGTGCCCGTGAAGCTGTGGAAAATCATTACAGGCCTTTCCCCGGTTTTAGAGGCGATGACTTCCAATATCTCTTCCAGCGCAGAACGGCAATGGATTATTAATGGAAGTTTATATTTCACCGCCCAATCATATTGGAGAGAAAAGGATTCCTTTTGTGCCTCACGATGGGTTGTATCCCAATAAAGGTCGATACCGGTCTCCCCTATTGCTACAAACGAAGAGGAATCCCCGGCAAGGATTTTCTCCAATGCGTCGAGATTCTCCCTCCATTTGTGGTCCACCTCCGTAGGATGAAGCCCGATAGCCATATATGTAGCGTCGGGAAACCGGTTGTGAAGCGTTCTCATCAGGTCGAGCGAAGCCATATCCACGGCCGGAAACACGAGTTTCTCAACACCCTCCTTTATCGCCGCCTTCACCACCGACTCTCCGCCATCTTCATATTCAGGCATATAGAGATGGGTATGCGTATCGATCATTTCTTACGTCCTGTGAGTTTTTCCACCACGTTTCTGAAAGCTTCCTTATCCTCATCGCTGAGAGAAGTGGATTTAAGTGCTGAGATAGCCTTGGCTGAATATGAGGCGATTTCCTGACGGCAGATTGCCGAGAGATTCATCTTCTCATAGATGCGGGTCACCACCTTCACCTTAGTCTCACCTGAAGGGAGCTTCATGGCCTCGGCAAGTGCCACAGAATCCGGACCACCCACTTCTTTCCCTTTCAAAACAAGATAGGATTTCTTATTATTGTTGATATCACCACCGATAGGCTTGCCGAATGTGGTGGAGTCGCCGAACACATCAAGCCAGTCATCCTGTATCTGGAACGCAACTCCGAGCATCATTCCATATTCATACATCTTTTCGGCATCCTTCTCAGATGCGCCTCCGATTAATGCCCCGATCTTACATGCGGCCCCGATCAAAGACCCGGTCTTATCCATGATCATACGGATATAGTCATCGAGTGTGACATCTTCGGATGTCTCGAAATCCATATCCAGACGCTGCCCCTCATATACCCTGATTGCCATTGAATTGAATGTATCGAGCACTCCTCTCAGAAGGGAATCTTCCACCTCGCATATTAGCTGAGTAGCAAGAGTCAGCATAGTATCGCCGGAAAGGATAGCGCTGTTGACCCCCCATTTGGCAAAAACTGACTGGCGGCCACGGCGTGTGGAGGAATTATCCATAACATCATCGTGGAGCAGGGTGAAGTTGTGAAACACTTCTATACCGGCAGCAGCTGAAAATGCCTTTGAGGCACTATCTCCGAAAGAATCAGCAGCCATAAGCAACAGAGAGGGACGGAGACGCTTCCCACCTGATGCCAGAGCATAACTGATGGGTTCATATAATGTGGAAAGCACGCCGCCAGGAAGGGTAATGTCGCGGACTGCTTTTTCCATTTGTGCCGAATAATCTGATATTCTTCTCATTTGTGTGTATTTTAAAATGTCTTTTTTTCAAGAAAACTCATCTGGGTTGAAGGTTTATGAATTTCTCATATACCTCCTTCTTCACATCCTTGTCTTTATCCTGACGCAAAGCCTCGGTGAAGCCGGTCACAAATCTACGGTATGTGGCAGTATCTTCCCCACAAATCTTTCTGAATTCCTTTATCTCTTTGTCAATGTCTTTTACCGACATATTATTCTCTCTTACTCTTGTAAGATAACTTAAGCCGAGATCAAGACCGAAACTGACCGGATCATCGGTGGACCCCTTTTTGAAAAGCTCCATCTTCTGTGCCAATGAAAGCTGCTCCTTCAGACGAGTAGCTTCTTCGGCATAGAGATCCTGTTTATCAGGGTCATAATTGGAATATACATATAATTCGGCCATGGCAAGCGTATCAATCTCAACGCCCTTGATCCTTCCTAAAGCCGCATTCATCACAAACCTTGCAACAGAATCCGGAGTACAAGTACGCATCACATAGGCCACCTTCTCACTATCCGACATATTCGAAAATTTTGAAGAATAGGACTTAGCGGACTCTTCGCTTTTCTTGCCGCAGCCACCCACTACGGATAAAGCCACAACTGCCGCGCCAATCAAAAATCCATTGATTATTTTTCCTGAATTTTTCATTCCATTAGTAATGTTTTTTAACAAAGAGAAGCCCGTTGCGATATTAATAAAAATATAAAGAAAGTCTTTTGAACGGGCGGAAAACTAAAATTTACGCAAATTTACAAAAAAAGTAGTAAAAAATTATTGTCAATTCGAATAAAAGCATTAACTTCGCAGTGTGAAACGATAAAACGTAGTCACGCCGGTCAATTTTATTGACAAAAATAGGAATTGGAGTGGTGCTCGAGTGGCTGAAGAGGCACGCCTGGAAAGCGTGTATACGCCAAAAGCGTATCCCGAGTTCGAATCTCGGTCACTCCGCAAAAGAGAGGATTTACTCCTCTCTTTTTTAGATATTTAGTAAAAATTAAAGTACTACTTTAATTTTTTTAAAGTAGTATCTTAAATAATTTAAAGTATCAGTTCAATAGGTGTATCGATATGAACAACTATTTAGATAGATTAGTGGCTCCCAGCATATTGGAGGCTCATCGATATTTTCCGGTGATAGAAATTACGGGGCCACGCCAATCAGGAAAAAGTACTCTTTGCCGACATTTATTTCCGGATTACACTTACACTAATCTTGAGGACATCTCACTTCGAACTGAGGCTATGAGAAACCCGGTGGGATTCCTCGATTCTTTGGGTGAGAAAGCAATTATAGATGAAGTTCAGAATGTACCGGAAATCTTGTCGATGATTCAGGTGAGAGTGGATGAACACAAGAACAGGAAATACATAATCACCGGGAGTAGTAATTTCTCTTTGCTTAGGACCAAATCTCAATCCTTGGCAGGAAGAGTTGCAATATTCACTTTACTGCCATTTTCTCTTATAGAGACAAAGAGAATAATGGCCGACAAAAGCATTGACAATATTATATTGGATGGACTATACCCTCGGGTGATTGCACAGAATGCTCCTATAGAATTATATTATAGCGGATATTATAACACATACGTGGAAAGGGATCTTAGGGATTTGCTGCAGATAAAAAATCTTATGGCATTTGATACTTTTGTCCGGCTATTGGCAGCTCGAATCGGTTCAGAATTCAACGCCTCCGCGATTGCCCGTGAGGCCGGGGTTTCGTCTATGACAGTCAAGGAGTGGATGTCAATCTTAATGACTTCTTATATCGCCTTCCCTCTCATGCCTTATTATAAAAATATCTCAAAACGTCTCACCAAGATGCCCAAAATATATTTTTATGACACCGGATTAGCCTGCTTTCTTTTGGGTATCAAAAATGGGGAAATGCTTAAGACCCACCAGATGCGAGGGCCCTTATTCGAAAATCTCGCGATTTGCGAAATTCTTAAGAAAAGATATAATGAAGGTAAGGATCCGCGATTATTCTTCTATCGCGAAAAATCCGGTGTTGAGGTTGATGCGGTTTCTGAGGGAGATGGAGGGCTGCATCTCTACGAGATAACATCCGGAAAAACAATCCGACCTGAAGCATACGATAATATCAACATTCTCAAACGAACCCTTAGCAATGTGCTGTCTTCAACAATAATCTTCGACGGGGAAACGCTCGGCTCAGTTATCAATATTCGTGACATATAAAATATGGGTTCTCTTGACCGTCAAAATAATGAAAACTGAAGACTTATCAAATCCGAAGCATCCTATTCGAGAATCGGGCGATATGCGAACTCATAAAGAGAGGCTACAACCAAGGTTAGATTATGCCCATGTCGGGCAAATCTATTGAAAAGCGCATCCCGGTAGTCGGGAAGCGCTTTTCGTGCTACGAAGCACTTTAATTATTTGTCTTGGATTTCACTCATCCTTAGGAACTAATTCAAAAAAACCGCTAATTTCTTGCTGATCGAGAGCCTGTCGAACATTATATCTTTTCACCTGATCCATATACCCTTTCTTAGTAACCTTTATTTCTATAGTAACATCATTCGAATTAGCATAAGTAAGTCCGGGAATATTAAAACCTCTGGTTTCTTCGTATGGAGTAGAGGTAAGGTATGTTTCATTAGTATTCTTTACCTCAGAAGGAACGCCAGAAATCACACGCCAAAATATTCTCGCGCCTCTCGGGTCAGAGTCAAAAAACCATCTTATAACCGATTTTTCCATTTGTGTCTCACCCGCATTCTCACGCGACACTCGCTCCTCTTTTAGCGTTACTCCATTTAGGATTTCACTTCGTTTAAACTGATGAAACACGGCGTCTGGATATTTAAAAGGCCAAACATTTACATCAGGGATAATACTTTCTGATGCTGTTTCATAACCGGGCAAAATAAAATCAAACTTCAAGGAGTTCATCTCTGCTGTTTTTTGATCTCTTTTACCGGGAGTTTTGAAGCCCGTTTGGTCAACATTGTATGTTAACGGCACACTGACTTCAGCCGGTGTAGACTCACATATTACTCTACCTTGAAAAACCACTTTGGCACCTCTGGGTTCACTATCAAGTGTAATGTTTTGATAAGCTGGTGCCGGGATTTGCTGAACTTTGCAACTGCTCAAAACGAGAAGTGCCAAGGTTAAGCATAACGATAATTTAGATTTCATAAAAAAATTAAGCCTCGGTCCTCTCCTCGTTGGCATTAGTAGATACAAAAAGAGCGTGAGAGTCTGTATCTGTTACTCGTCCGCTTTCTGAGGCTGTGGCATGTGCCCATCTGAGTAGAACGAGCAACGCGGAGC
>CAMWUJ010000040.1 GCA_947177405.1 uncultured Porphyromonadaceae bacterium
AAACATTGTTTTTCATCAAAATAAAAATATGTTAAAATATATTTAGCTATGTTAAATCGATTCCTTCTCGCTCCCGAAGACAAACGGATGGCTCGCTCCCCAAGACAAACGGATGGCTTGCACCCCAAGACAAACAGCCGGGTAGAATGATCTTATCAGGGAGCCGACTGTTTGTCTTCGGTACGAGCCGACTGTTTGTCTTCGGTGCGAGCCGACTATTTGTCTTCGGGTGTAGGCCTTCTGTTTGTCTTAGGGTGTAGGCCTTCCGTTTGTCTTCGGGTGCGAGTAGTATTATTGAAGGGAAAAAGGATCAGAAATAAAAAAGCCGGCTACACGAGCCGGCTTTAATTTTAACTTTTAATAAAGGGATGATTAGCGATAGTCCTTAAGAATCTCACGCAGTTTCTGGCGAGTAAAGAAGATACGGCTCTTCACCGTCCCCAGAGGCATTCCCAATTTCTGAGAAATCTCCTCATACTTATACCCGGCCACGTGCATGGAGAAGGGCTGACGATAATCAGCGGGGAATTTCGCGATGATTTGCGAAATCTCGCTCACAGCGTAGGCACCGTCGGGTGCCGATAACCCTGAATCCTGGCATAGGTTGACGTGATAAAGATTATCAGTAGTATCTACAACAGTGTTTTCACGAACACTTTTGCGATAGTTATTGATAAAGATATTACGCATTATGGTCAAGAGCCAGCCCTTCAAGTTGGTGTCCTCAGCAAACTTTTCCTCGTTGTTGAGAGCCTTGAGAGTTGTGTCCTGAACAAGATCCTGCGCTTCCTCTTTATTCATCGTCAACTTTAGAGCGAAAGAAAGAAGATTGCCCTGCATTCCGATTACAGAGTTTTCAAATTTACTTGTTTTGCTCATCGAAGTTAAAATTAGGGAGTGAAAATTTGATGTTGTTAAGAGTTAAGAAATTTTTCACGCAGAAAATCCAGTACAAAAAATGAGCTGAATTTCCGTAACAACCTCGAATTACACGAAAATGAGGTTGTAAAAATCAAGCAGTCATAGTCTTGTCTCCAAAGGCAATCCTTCTGATTCTTAATTTCATCGTAAAATTACAATTTTTTTTTTAGACTACAAAAGATTTCGGATATTTTTTACAAAATTCTTTAATTTTCATGATTTGAAGAACCTTTTTCCACTTTCTCGACCTTTACCTCTTCTATTCTTGTGGTTGACATTCTTATTATCGTGAACCTTAGGCCATTGATCTCGAAAGTCTGGCCTTGTTTGGGTAATGCTTGAAGGTTTTCGATGATATATCCGGCAAGGGTATGGTATTCCTCGCTCTCTTTAAGGTCGAGACCGAACTCCTCATTTATCGCTTCTATCTCCATTCTTCCGGAGAAGTCGTAGCTGCCGTCGGGATTCCTTCGCCCGTTGATTCTCTTTTTATCGTGTTCATCCTCTATTTCTCCGAAAATCTCTTCCACAAGATCTTCAAGGGTGACGAGGCCGGCCGTGCCGCCGAATTCATCAATCACTATCACCAAACTCTTCTTTTCGGCCAGCATACGCGACATCATCTTGTTGGCCAGCATTGTCTCGGGCGTGAAAATCACCGGTTTTATCTTCGCTCGCCAGTTGGCCGAGGTGTTGAATAGTTCTGAGACATGGATATACCCCTCCACATCATCGATATCCTCCTTATATACCACCACCTTTGAAAGGCCTGTGGCAATAAACACCCGTAACAATTCTTCGCGTGAGGTTCCTTCGATAGGGACTGCCGTGATCTCATTTCGGGGTGTCATGCATTTCGAGATCGGAGTATCTTTAAAATCGATTGCACGCCGGAAGATCTTCACCTCATTCTCCACGGCCTTCTTGTCGGGACTTTCAGTGATAGACTGCTGTATATAATCATCAAGTTCCTCCATTGTCAGGCGTCCTGTATTATCTTTGGCAGAGCCGAGTCCAAAGAGACGCATCAGGCCATTGGAAATTGCCGACACAAGCCATGACACGGGATACAGACACAGATAGATCAGATAAAGTGGCACGGCCACAAGCCGGATCATAAAATTGGGATTTATGCGGAAAGTGCTTTTAGGCATGAATTCACCGCAAATAAGGATAATCCCCGTGGAAAGAATGGTGTTGCATATAAGCATCAAGGCCTCTTCCCCATCTCCGAACCATTTCTTGAAATAACCGTTGAAAATAGCCGAGAAAGCGATTCCATAGATAACCAACACCACATTGTTGCCAACCAACAGAGAGGATATGAACATATCCTCATGACGAGAGAAACGCCCTATTATCCTATCCACCAGGCCTCCTCTTGCAGCATCTATCTCCATGCGCACCTTGCTCGACTGCACATAAGCAATCTCACTTCCGGAGAAAAGACCCGACAGTATAACTGCCGTGACGGCGATTATGAATGCAAGTGTTATATCCATAAATTTAAGTAATCTAAATAATTTGCGATTAATAACCCGAGGAGGGTGTGCGATCGAGCATCCGGGAATGGTTTTGGATAAAGAACCCGGGACAAACGATCTTCATTCTCAGAGCTCTACCGTATCGGTAGCGGCGGGAGTGACATCCTCAATGGTGACCACACCGTCATCCGGAGAAGTGGGTGAAGAACCCACCGAAGCCCCGCCGGTCATGTCATCCTTATTGATGGGGAATATACCCATCGGCTTCACCACACGGTATTCAGTCAGTTTTTCATTACTAATGAATCCCATTCCTTCAAGTACATGAGTAGCTGTCTCGATATGGATAAAAGAGTCGCTATAGAGTTTGCCGCTATTCTGATCCCAATATAATTCTTGCGACTGAAACAGGTCTTTGGGAGCTTTGGTGAGTTCCACCCTTCCCATAAGTTTCCATAATTTCTTATCCTTGAAATAACGGGCTGAATCTGCGGCCACAGTAGCTATCACCTTGAAATCCCTGTTGTATTTCTGGAGATAGAGCCCTTGTGGAAAAATCCAATAGGGAGTATCGACCTGATCATATACTTTCCAAAGGGGCGCGACGATCTTATATTGAATCACTCCCGAGTCGCTTATCACGGTAGAGACATTCTTGGTTGTCATCGTAGCCATCTTCTTGGGATTCAACGTGGCGGCCACATCCACCTTCTTCTCCTCCTTACATGCCACTGCAATGATCAGAAAAGAAAAAATCATGAACAATATATATCTTGAGAACCTCATTGTGAAGCTTTTTAAGCAGATCCACCTCTATTCATCTGCAGAGATAATATCAGCGAATCTTTCTCTGCCAGAACCAGACCTCGTTGAAATTAACGCCGAGTGTGATATTGAAATAATTCTCGCTTATAAGGGTTTGCGGATGTGCTGCCCGATGTTTCCATTCCAGACCGATGTTGATCATTGTCTTGCCCTCATATGTGGGCATACCCACACCGCAGCTCACACCCATCTCCCTCAGACGGTTACCATTTACATTGAGATAGTCGTTGGCATAATACGCACCGAAGCGGTAAGTCATCCTCTGGCCATAATTGCCACGGATCTTGGGAATATATTCAGCTCCGACGGCATAACGTGTGCGATCGAAGAAATCCATACCGGGTGCGAGCACCTCCTTGATTCCCGAAGGACGCGATCCCGAAAGAGCCGGACTGCCATAAAGGGCCGAATATTTGGCTTTCGACCACTGCTGCCAGGTGAAATCCGCCTCCACCATCAACCGGCTCGCCTTCTCATACGTGTAGCTCACTCCGGCGCCAACTGTATTGGGAGAATAATAGTTATTCTTTAGCTTCATGCTGCCGAGCGTGTCGGGATACTGGTCGAGGTTAGTCTCCTGCACTGTCACCCATGTTTTTCCAAGCATAGTCTTCTTGGGAGAATAAGTCACACCCAGTACGATCTTGTTAAACTTGTTCCATCTGTGGGTATATTGGGCTCCGATGTTGATATTCCAGTCGCGAATCTCCATCACATGCTCATATTTGGCCTGCCCGCCGCTTTGGTTTGTAGTGAAGACATCATTAACTATATTACCGAAATCATAGCTCACGTTGAGACCTAAGGAGACTCCTTTCAATTCACCGGCCCAGCCGAGATAGAGCTGGTTGATTCCACCGGACCCCTGATTCGACATGGTGCCATGCTTGATTTCATTTCCGAAAGCATATCCCACCGAAGTATAAGGGAGCAGACCGAAAGAACCACCCATGTGTTTGCCGACGGGGAACTGCATTGTAAGATAATCCACACCTCCGCCGGTGGATTTCTCGGTGGATCCATTCTCCTTGCTCCAAAGGAAAGAGATATCAGCACCAAGGTCGAAAAGGAAAGTAAGGGAATCGACAGCCGCGTATGAAGCGGGATTCATCACATTGATCTGGCGTCCGGAATTCATAGCATACCCCACGCCGCCCATCTGGCGCTGCATGGAAGTGGCATGATCTCCAATTATTCCGTATCCATACATTGAATAAGGAGATGTCTGATTCTGCGCCAAGGCAGAGATTCCGGCTACGAAAGCCAACAGTATTAATTTGAGTCTCTTCATTTTCGATTATAGTTATAAATAGACACCAGACCGAGTCCGACCAGATCATGGTCGATCTCAACCTTTACTCCCTTCTTCTCCAAGAGAGGCCGGAGGAAATCAGCATCTCCGCCGGTCATGACCAATCTGATACCGGGGAAATCATTTTGGGTTTCAAAATATTCACCGGCAATTTCCGAAACCAAACCTCCCACCACTCCGCACCTGATTGCCGTCTCCGTGTCAGATCCACGCCGGGGCATGTCGCCATCGGGGCGGACAAGAGGCAGCTTGGCGGTGAAAGCATTGAGTGATCTCACCCTGAGTCGGAGACCCGGAGAGATATTGCCGCCCATAAATCCACGAGGATTTATGAGGTCGATGGTTACCGCCGTGCCGGCATCGACCACCAGTACATCCCCACCATATTTATGGATCGCACCGGCAGCAGCCGCTATGCGGTCCACTCCAAGAGTGCGAGGAGATCCATATACTATTTCAAACGGCAGAGGCGTATCGGAGGTGAGTTCCACCACAGGGAGGGAAAGCATGCTGCGAAGGCGGCTTCCGAAATCACTCACAGTGGATCCGACACTGCAAAATGCCACTCCATCCACATTGTAAAGACGGGCCAGTTCCAAAAGAGAATCCGGATCTGCTGCATTATCCACTATCCTGGTAGCTACAGGCCGGAAATCATCAAACACCGATCCTTTGGCAGCCGTATTGCCGATATCGACAGTGAAAATCCTATTCATTTCTCCTTTTTCATTCTGGCGGCAATCATCCAGGAAGCAATCACCTGAATCATGGCACCGGCAAGAGTGAACATGATAGTATCCCGCATCACAGAAAGAGAGAATCCTATGCCGGGATAGCGGGAGGCATTATAAAACCAGAAGAAGCCGCCCGCCACGAAAGCAATTCCGGCCCACATCTCAAGGCGACGGAGTCGACGAAGTCTCAAGCTGTCGCCCGGCCCGTTCACATTCACCATTCGTGCGAAACAATATATAAGAGCTCCTGCCGCATACACATATTTGAACACGGTCTGGAGCGTGTCGCTTCCGATATTGGCGAAAGGTACCACCAGGGAAGCGCATAAAAGCACCAGCCCAATAAGGGAGAGACCCTCCATCCTTCTGCGACGCTTCACAATATCAGCCATTGTCAATCTTCCTTTAGAATAAACACATCCTCCGAATTCTTCTGCATATGGTATTCCTCGCGGGCAATGTGCTCGAGATCCTCGGTATTGGTCATCAGAGCCTCCCTGCGGGCACGATAATAGGCAGCCGAATCCTCACACTCCTTTATCTCACGCTTCAACGCATTGATCTCCTCCTGATATTCCATATTGAGCCTGTAGCTGGTGTCTTCATTGAAAAAGAGAAGAAGCACCACAACTCCCAGAATCAGCACCAAAGCGATGTGTGAGCGACGACGCACCCAGAAATTCATTTTTTTAAGATTACCACTCATCCTATGCTCGGGAAGAATTAGAGATTAGAAGATGTTTATACTTATTTAGGTTGCAAAATTAGTCATAATCACCCCTATTACCAAAAAAAATAAAAAAATTTCACAAATCCATGATAACTTTTCGCCAAGAGTTGTTATAAATACAGAAAGCGGTTAGAAAAGACGGCCAAGGAGCCGGCTTTGATAGCCGGATTGTTGATTAATACTTTTGTTCCACTTAAAACTCATTGTCATGGCTGAATCCACAACCTTCAAACAGAGATTATTAGGATTGCAGGGCAACCTTTTTAATTTCGCTTATCAGCTCACAACCAATAAGGAGGCAGCTCAGGATCTTGTGCAGGATACAACACTTAAAGTGTTGGACAACGAGACAAAGTATGTTGACAATGTGAACTTCAAGGGATGGGTGTTCACCATCATGAGGAACATATTTATCAACAACTACCGTCGCCAGGTCCGCAGCGCCACAGTGATCGATACCACAGAAGATCTCTATCATTTGAACCTCTCGCAGGAATCGGGTCTGACCACTCCGGAAGGATCCTTTGCCGCAAAAGAGATCTCCGAGGCTATCAATGAATTCTCGCCTGAATACAAGCAGCCCTTCACCATGTATGTGGCCGGATATAAATACAGCGAGATCGCCGAGAAGATGGGATTACCCTTAGGCACAGTGAAAAGCCGCATCTTCTTCGCACGCAAACGCCTCCAGACTCTTCTCAAAGACTACAGATAATCAAGACTTATAGAAATTACTATTTATAATCCGAAGCGCCACAATTGGCGCTTCTTTTTTATTGCCATATTTATGTTCTTGCTCCACCATCACCATTGTCTTTTGAAGAGATTCTGAAACTCTTCATTGCACAGGATGTTACAATATAAAGTTTTTTTACTAATTTTGCAGAATAATCAGATATTATGATAACAGCTTCAGCTAAGAAACGCGAAAATATAGCCGAATATCTGCTCTATATGTGGCAGATAGAAGATCTTATCCGCGCATACGGTCTCGATATCGACCGTATCGACCACGACATCATCAAAGGTCACAGCAATCTCGATGAGAGCCAACGCAAGGAGATGCACGACTGGTATGAGTCGCTTATCGACATGATGCGTCGCGAGGGCGTGGAAAAATCAGGACACCTCCAGCTAAATAAAAATGTGATTATCGACCTCAACAACCTCCACAACCGGCTGTTGAAAAATCCAAAATTCGCTAAATATGCAGCCGAATTCTACAATACACTCCCCTATATAGTGGAGATACGCGCTAAAGCAGGCGACAACAAGAAAGATGAACTTGAATCCTGCTTTGACGCCCTCTACGGAATCCTGATGCTCCGCCTGCAAGGAAAAGAGATATCCAAAGATACTCTTGAAGCCACTCAGCAGATTTCCCGCTTTCTTGCTCTATTGGCAAAATATTACAAACAGGACTATAACAACGAACTCGACTTCGACGAGGAATAGCATAAGGCAACTAATATGAAGATACTTGTGACAGGCTCCAACGGCCAACTTGGAAACGCACTCAAGAATGTTTTTTCAAAAGATGAAGGTCTTGAGGTGACTTATACGGATGTGGAGGATCTCGACATCACCGACCGCGAAGAAGTGGACCACTTCATCAAGGAGAATAAATTCGACTTCATAGTGAACTGCGCCGCTTATACGGCAGTGGACCGCGCGGAAACCGACGACCTCAAGGCCGCCGCCATCAACACAGTGGCTGTCGGGAACATCGCGCAGGCCGCTTCACGCAACAGAGTGAAGGTGATCCATATCTCAACCGATTATGTATTTAACGGTGAGGGATACCGTCCTTACGAAGAAAACGACGAGCCTTATCCCAGAAGCATATACGGACGCACAAAACTTGAGGGAGAGGGAATTCTCACCTCTTTCTGTCAGGATGCCCTGATCATCCGCACCGCATGGCTTTATTCGGAATTCGGTAATAATTTCGTTAAGACCATGCTGCGTCTATCCAATGAGAAGGACAGCATCAATGTTGTGGCCGATCAGATCGGTTCGCCCACCTATGCCGGTGACCTTGCAGATGCAATCCATCATATAATCCGCCATAAAAAATGGCTCCCCGGAATATACCACTTCACCAATGAGGGTGTGGCGTCATGGTTTGATTTCACAAAGGCTATATATGAGATAGCGGGCAAAAACACAATAGTGAACCCGATTCCAACTTCTCAATATCCCACACCGGCGAAACGTCCGCTTTATTCAGTGCTCAGCAAAATGAAGATCAAGAACATTTATGGGGTGAAGATACCATACTGGAGAGATTCACTGAAGAAATGTCTTTCCTTATTAGGTGAGAAATAATCAGAGATAGTATATGTCAGACGAACTTAATAAAGAGATCTCACGCCGACGCACGTTTGCCATCATCTCCCACCCTGACGCGGGTAAAACCACGCTTACGGAGAAATTGCTCCTCTTCGGAGGTGCGATCCATGTGGCGGGTGCTGTGAAGAGCAACAAGATAAAAAAGACCGCCACCTCCGACTGGATGGAGATAGAGAAACAACGCGGTATCTCCGTGGCCACCTCCGTGATGGGCTTCAACTATGGCGACTATAAGATAAATATTCTCGACACACCCGGTCACCAGGATTTTGCAGAAGATACTTTCCGCACCCTTACGGCCGTGGATTCAGTGATTATCGTCGTAGATGCAGCAAAGGGTGTGGAGACCCAGACCCGGCGGTTGATGGAGGTGTGTCGTATGCGAAAAACACCGGTGATTATCTTCGTTAACAAGATGGACCGTGAGGGACGCGATCCTTTTGATATTCTCGACGAGCTTGAGAAGGAACTTCAGATCAATGTGCGGCCCCTCTCATGGCCAATAAATATGGGTGCCCGTTTCAAGGGTGTCTATAACATATATGAGCAGGGTCTTGACCTCTTCACTCCCTCGAAACAGACCGTGAGCGAACGCATCGAGATTTCGGATGTATCCTCCCCGGAAGTGGATAAACTTGTGGGTGAGGCCGATGCCGCCAAACTGCGCGAAGATCTTGAGCTAATCGAAGGGGTATATCCGGAATTCGATGCCGAGGAATATCTTGCAGGCGATACGGCTCCTGTGTTCTTCGGATCAGCGCTCAACACTTTCGGTGTCAAGGAGCTTCTGGATTGTTTCGTAAAGATAGCACCCTCTCCGCGCCCGATAGAGGCTGTGGAGCGCGAGGTGAAACCTGAAGAGGAGGGTTTCACAGGTTTCGTGTTCAAGATTCATGCCAATATGGATCCCAACCACCGTTCCTGCATTGCCTTCGTGAAGATATGCAGCGGTAAGTTTGAGAGAAATGTCAACTACCGTCATGTGCGCAACGACAAGATGATGCGTTTCGCCGCTCCAACCGCCTTCATGGCACAGAAGAAAAATATAGTGGATGAGGCTTATCCGGGCGACATCGTGGGCATTCCGGACACAGGGAATTTCAAGATCGGCGATACCCTGACTTCAGGAGAGATCCTGCATTTCAAAGGACTCCCCTCCTTCTCACCTGAGATGTTCAAATATATAGAGAACGCCGACCCGATGAAGCAGAAGCAGCTCGACAAGGGTATTCACCAGCTCATGGACGAAGGAGTGGCCCAGATGTTTACCAACAGTTTCAACGGCCGCAAGATCATCGGCACCGTGGGTCAGCTGCAGTTTGAAGTGATACAATACCGTCTGCTTCATGAATATGGAGCCCAATGCCGTTGGGAACCGATATCGCTTTATAAAGCCTGCTGGATAGAGAGCGATGACGAGGAAGCCCTGGCAGCCTTCAAGAAGCGCAAGCATCAGTTTATGGCTGTTGATAAGGAGGGTCGCGATGTGTTTCTGGCCGACAGCAACTATGTGCTCCAGATGGCAAGAAATGATTTTCCGAAAATCAAATTCCATTTTTCGAGCGAATTTTAACGGGGCACCCTTAGACAAACATTACAGAAACCTAAGATAAACCTTAGACAAACATTACAGAAACCTAAGATAAACCTTAGACAAACATAAAGAATGTTAAAAAGGGGCTGACCGTTAAACTTTCAGCCCCTTTTTATTGTCATAAATATGGTAATTGTCGCAGACATTGCCGATAAAATAATAAAACAATGCTATCGCGACAAAAACGGAGCAGAGGTCGAGGCCTTGCTCCGTTTTTCATTTATCGAAATCTCCGGTCTGCTTTTAATTCCTCATTCAACAAAATCCGGTGGAATATAGGATTTCACTGAATGAGGTCTATAATATACAATATCACTTCTTGATTCTCTTCACTTTTAGAGGAGCCTTTCGTGGAGACTTCTCTGCAAGATCGGCATAATCCATATAGAGACCCTGGAATGTACCGGTGATCTTGCGGCCTTCCTTGGTGGTAAGATTAAAATCAAATTTGCGGGTTCTTTGATCAATAGTGGAAATCGTAATAGTTCCGCTTTCCAGAGGAGCCATCACAGATTGATAACCCTCCTCATCCGTAGAGTCAAGATCCGCATACCACGAATAAATCACTCCTCCACCATAATCAATACTACCTTTCAGACCGCCATTGTTGGCAATCACGCCCATATTATAGGTTCCATCCGGAAGCTCTTCCTTATCTGTGAGAAGGAAAAGAGAGAGATATTCACCTTTTTCCATGTTGGGCTCCACGATCATCACCATATATGTGTTGATATCCTCAAGAATGGAATGGCCGTCATTATAGGATATAGCCACTGTGCCGGGAAGGAAGTCAAGGTCCACATCGGAATCAAGCATCTCAACTCCTGAAGGCATATCGGCATCATGGAAGTTTCCTACTACAACATTACCCTTATAACCACCGGTCAGTCTTTTGCCATTGGCCATTACAAGATTGAACTTGATGTCCTTCCCATTTTCGGAAACGGTAATTGTTCCTGACTTCACCAATCCAAGATTGGATAGGCCGTCGGAAGCACGATGTGTGATGTATGTACCTGTCGGCATCTCTATTCCGAATACATCCTGCACCGCACCGGGCATATATGTGAAAGGCAGGTAAGAGCTGTTTTCTGGTTTCTCTCTAAACTCCACGTTATAGACACCGTCGGCCAACACAATATTCTTACTCCAGGGGTCTAGCACCTTAGGCATATAAAGGTCGATATTTAACCAATATCCCTCTATCTGGCCTGCATCGCTGAATTCGCCTGTATAGAGTTGTAGTGTCAGGTCATCACTGAACGGAGTGAACCAGTTGCCGTAAAAGCGCATCTGAGCACCCTCGAATGTCACGCTTAGATCACTGTCGAAAGGAGAAGATTGCGCAAGCGAAGGTGTGAACTGTATCATACCGTTATATATGAATTCCACGTTAAAGCCCTGAAGGGTGGAAAGTGTGCCGTTCAACACATAATTACCCCCAACATTCAACACCTCCACTTCACCGAATACGATAGGCATCATCTCCACGCCTTCATCGCCATTTCCTGTGCGAAGATACACTGCTGATTTCTGGATATTGAAAGTACCGGCTTCTGAACCGTTACCCATCACATATTTTCCATCGGGGAGCCCGGCATTCTGAGGATCTTCCGCCATATCCGCGCAAAAACTCAACACAATCTGGGATCCTCCTATGCTTGAGGGAAGTCCGGCTCCATCGCAAGGCTCATTACCGATGGTCACGGTATATACACCCAGAGTTGAAGAGGTGTTGTATTCGGCGCTTATAAGCACCGGATAGGATTTGAGGTCGTTGCTAAAAATGACCTTCTCTATTTTTTCTGTATCGAAGGCATGCTGCTCGTCATCCGTGGTGGTGACCACAAGGTTTTTCCCTTGTGAGAATCCCTGAAAAGCCACCATTGCAGCGAGGGATGCCGCGAATATATATTTTTTCATATTCCGAATCATTTCACAAATTTAAAACTATGGCCCGGGGCTGCCACTACATAAATCCCTTTAACAAGGTTTTCCAATGAAATCTCACACATTCCGAAAGAATCGGCATTAGTCGAAGCCACCAAGCTCCCGTTGGCCGAATAGATTCTTACGGGTGCGCCCGCATCGATACCGATCACTCTCAGGAATGAATCCGTGAGTGTTATCTTCATATCAGCACTGACAGAAGCATCTGCTATTCCGCTCAACTTCCCTTCAAGCGTGATATTCTCAATATCTGACATCGGGTATTCCACTCCGGGGGCATCTGCTACCGTGATGATCATATTCTCCCCTTCGAAGGTAGCCACAGGCTTTTTCTCGAAAGCATATTCGATTTTTTCGCCCGAGACAGTATTTACAAAAAGAGAGTAAACCTTTTTTTCTTCCGCGCTCATTGAAAACACGGAGGCCATAATTGCTATGACCGACAATATATATTTCTTCATTATCTTATCTTCTAACTTAATGAAACAATCATTCGGCCGACTGAAGATATTGGATCTCTCCATTATATTTCATATCGAACACCATTCCCTCGTCGTCCACAGCTTCGAAAGAAATGGAGGTGTTATTTCCATCCACAGCTACCGTGACCGGACCTGTCACCTTCACTGTCTCATTGATGGGGCTATAGAAATCGATCGAGCTCCTGGGTCCATAACATGGAGCCACAGTCTCCTCGTTAAGGTTATATATACCGGGAGTAAGTACTGTCGCACCGGGCTCTAAAAAGAAGTCGAGCGTCATCTCATATGTCCAAACCGCGTCATTGAGCTTAAGATATATCTCACCGGGAACAGGGTTATTGACTTCATTTTGAGTGCAAAGGCTTGATTCGTATGTACGATATTGTTCAAGACCTGCGATCTCACCCTTATAGGTACCCTTGAATTCAGAGTCGTCGTCAAGAATAAAATCAAACTCAAGAGTGAAGTCATTCCTTTCATTCGACACTCTCATCTCCCCGCTCTTCAAAGCAATTTTATCACCATTCTTCTCTACGAAAGTCCACCTGATATCAGGATCTATGATATAACCGCCGTTAGCCTGCTTATTGCTCTCAACCATGTATGAACCGGCTTTCAGATAGCTTGCATTTCCAGTGTAAAGATCCAAGGCAAGAGTGGGAAGGCCTTCTCCGGAGAATGTAAGGGTAGCGGCTTTGCTATATACATTCGGACTGCACACAGTATAATCCAAAGTCTCGACTACGGGAGGAACAGGTTCGAGATACTCGATCTCTCCATTATATTTCATATCAAACACCATGCCGTCGGAACCAACAGCCTCAAAAGATATAGAAGTATTCTTTCCATCCACCTCTACTGTCACTGGGCCTGTCACCTTCACAGTCTCATTGATGGGGCTATAGAAATCGATTGCACTCTTAGGACCATAGCAAGGGGCTGTCAGATCCTCACTCAAATTATAAGTTCCTGCAGGAATTGCGGTTCCTCCGGACTCCATGAAAAAGTCGAGAACCATCTCATATTTCCAATTCTCATCATTAAGCTTGAGATAGAATTCACCGGGCACCGCATCGTTGATTTCAACCTGCTTGCATTGGCTCGACACATAAGAACGGTATTGTCCGAACGCATCGAAATTTCCTTTGTATTCTCCCTTGAACTCAGTGTCGTCGGCAAGCACGAAATCAAACTCCATTGTATAGTCGTTCTTGTCGTTGGTCACGGTCATGGTACCGCTTTTCACTCCTACTTTGTCACCATTCTTCTCGACATAGGTCCATCTGGCGTCACTATCAATGAAGTAGCCTTCATTAGCCTCTGATTTTACACCCACCTCATAAGTGCGTGCCTTGAGATAATTGGCGACACCGGTATAGACATCCATCACCAATGTGGGTTGATTGTCGGCAGCAAATGTGAGGGTTGCGGCTTTACCGAACACATCGGTGGTAACAGCGGGATATTTAATCACCTCTTCTACCGGTGCCCCGCCATTATACTCTATTTCGCCGTTATATTTAATATCAAATATGAGTCCCTCTTCATCAGTAGCCAAGAATTCGATTGAAGTCTTCAATCCATCCAACGCCACAGTGATGGGACCGGTCACCTTCACAGTCTCGTTGAGAGGGCTATAGAAATCGATTGCACTCTTAGGACCATAGCAAGGGGCTGTCAGATCCTCACTCAAATTATAAGTTCCTGCAGGAATTGCGGTTGCTCCCGGCTCCACGAAGAAGTCGAGAACCATCTCATATTTCCAATTCTCGTCATTAAGCTTGAGATAGAATTCACCGGGGGCTGCATCGTTGATTTCCGCCTGCTTGCACTGGCTTGACACATAAGAACGGTATTGTCCGAACTCATCGAAATTTCCTTTGTATTTTCCCTTGAACTCAGTGTCGTCGGCAAGCACGAAATCAAATTCCATTGTATAGTCGTTCTTGTCGTTGGTCACGGTCATGGTGCCGCTTGTCACTCCTACTTAGTCACCATCCTTCTCGACATAGGTCCATCTGGCGTCATTATCAATGAAGTAGCCTTCGTTAGCTTCTGATTTGACACCCACCTCATAGGTGCGCGCCTTCAGATAGTTGGCATTGCCGGTATAGACATCCATCACCAGTGTCGGCACATCATCCGCCGTAAAAGTCAAAGTCGCGGCTTTACCAAACACATAGGTATCGACATCCTTGAAATCATAAGGACCCGGAGCGACCACATTCTCAAATGTGATTTCCTTCACATCTTCGGCATTAAAGGTCGTCACCTTGCCATCCTTGCCGATCACGACCACAGTCTGGGCTATGGCAAACGTGGCGGCTGCTCCGAGGAGCAAGGCAATTGGTAATTTTTGCTTCATAAGTGTTTATATTAGTTGGTTTTTATTATGGTAGTGTTCCATCCTGCCGGAGTGGTCTAAACTTATTTTCTAAAGTTAAAATCTATATACGGTCTTATAACCTTCATGGTATTTTTCTCAAACACTCCTGAGAGACACACTGTTTTCATTATGCAAAAATAAACATATTTTTTAGATTTGCAATATTTTTTTAGAAAAAAAGGCTCCGAAGCATAATTTTGTTAGAATAATGCTTCGGAGCCTGTCAATACTATATGGAATTCTTTATTTTTTCACATCATATCCCTGATCACGGAGATAATCGAGGATTCTGTAATCGAGCACATGGCGGTAATAGTCGAGGATGTGGCTCACCCAGTCGTTGGTCGTGGTATCGCCGGATCGATTCCTGTTGTATTCCTTAACCACTTCGTCATATTTCTCCAATTCATCCACCATCTTCTCCCTATCCTGCTGATAACGGTTCTTATGGAACATCACCGACAAAGGCTTCTTCGGCTTCAGATCCGGATGCTCACGTGGCACGCCGATAGCCAGCCCGCATACCACAAACACTCCTTTAGGAAGCTGCAGCAATTCCGCTACCTTTGCGGGATCTACCGTGCGCAGATAGCCGATGCAGTTAGAACCAAGTCCCACAGCCTCGGCCGCCACCACCGCACTCATCATTGCCAAAGATGCGTCGATTGTTCCTAAAAGCACTCCATCCATTGTATCCTCCAATTTGGGCCATTCGAGTCCTTTGCGATCGGCCAATGCCTTGATCTGGTTGAAATCGGAAAGGAACACAAGGAAGCGGTTACAGGTCTTGATCTGCTTCTGGCCTGTGAGCTGTTCAAGCTCTATCTTCAGATCCTGGTCGTCGATCTCAATCACCGAATATTGCTGTCCGTTGTAGGAGTTGGGACAATTGCGTATGGCTTCACGTATAAATTCCATTTTCTCCTCCGGAATAGCCTCACGTTCATAGCGGCGCACACTCGTGCGGTCGAGCAATGTTTTCTTTACGTCTAACATAATTCTTATATTGGGTTATGTATTTAGAATGAAAAAGAGCCGGAGCTATTACCTTCCGACTCTCTATAAGGTCCACATCAAAGTATTGTGACGAAACTCCGACTGACAGGATTTGAGAACCCACAGATCTTTGTAATCCGCCTGCGACAAAGTCACCACCCCGAAGGATGGGGGGCCCGCCATTAATCTGCAGGTTTGTCTCGGTATTCGTTTAGATTTGATGAGTTTCCCAATTTTCTTTGATGTGGTTTAACTTCATCTCCTGCTTTTATAACGCAAAGATATATCATTCGGTTTTAATATGCAATAGTGAAGATAATTTTTTTGAATAAAAAAAGAACCGCCGAAAATCGAGCGGTCCTTTAGTATCAAACATGAAATCAAATTTTACTTCTTTACTTTCTCCACTATTGCTTTGAAAGCCTCGGGATTGTTCATTGCGAGCTCGGCGAGCACCTTGCGGTTGATCTCTATTCCGGCCTTATGAATCAGACCCATGAGCTTGGAATATGAAAGATCCTCAAGACGGGCTGCGGCGTTGATACGCTGAATCCAGAGAGCGCGGAAGTTGCGTTTTTTCTGCTTGCGGTCGCGGTATGCATAGGTAAGACCCTTCTCCCAGGTGTTCTTTGCTACGGTCCATACATTGCGGCGGCTTCCATAATAACCGCGGGTGAGTTTAAGAATCTTCTTTCTTTTTGCTCTTGAGGCAACGTGATTTACTGATCTTGGCATCTTTTTTTGATTTTTTGAATGACAGCGGCATGAAAAGGATTTGCACTTGCGGGGCTGTTCATTCGGTTAATAAAAAAAACTTAAAAGTAACTTTTTTTAGGAAACATCAATTAGCTGAGTGTAAGAAGAGCGCGAATTGCCTTGATGTTAGCGTCTGCCACGAGAGTGGTATGATCAAGGTTACGTTTGCGTTTCTTAGTCTTCTTTGTAAGGATGTGGCTGTGATAAGCGTGTTTCCTTTTGATTTTCCCTGTGCCGGTGAGAGCGAAACGCTTCTTCGAAGCGGCATTGGTCTTTACTTTTGGCATTTTCTTGAAAAATTTAGTTGTTTGTTATTCACCTCGGCACGATGTGCCTACGGTCTCTCTATTTATTTTTCTTTAGAGTCTTCTTCGTTTCCGGCTCGCTTCTCCTGTTTGGGAGCTTTCTCTTTAGCCGGAGCTTCTTTCTTTGCCGGAGCTTTCAGAGGGGTGAGCATGATTGTCATGCGCTTTCCTTCGAGCACGGGCATCATTTCTACTTTACCATATTCCTCGAGATCGTTGGCGAAACGAAGCAGGAGCACCTCGCCCTGTTCCTTGAACAGAATTGAACGGCCTCTGAAGAACACGTATGCCTTCACTTTCGATCCCTCTTTGAGGAATCCGATGGCATGCTTTAGCTTGAAGTTATAGTCGTGGTCGTCGGTCTGAGGTCCGAACCTTATTTCCTTCACCACCACCTTGGCTGCCTTCGCCTTCTGCTCTTTCTGACGTTTCTTCTGCTGATAAAGGAACTTCTGATAGTCGAGTATTCGGCATACGGGAGGCTCCGCATTGGGAGAGATCTCAATCAGATCGAGTTCCTGCTGCTCGGCGATTTTTAATGCTTGAGAGATAGGATATATACCCTGCTCCACATTATCGCCCACAAGACGCACTTCGCGTGCGCGGATATGCTCGTTGATCACGTATGGGTCACGGTTGTCACGCTGGAAATTTCCTTTGCGGCCTCGTGCTCCCGGTCGCGAACCTCCTCCACCCATCGGGCGACGCGGTCCGCTGAATTGCGGTTTTTTCTCCATTCAGTATGCTTTAGTATTTATTTTTTGACGGCTTCCGGCTGCACGTTTTATCCTTCTTGCGAAGGCATCGTAGTGCTTGCCTCTACCTCTTTATTAATTTCGTTTGCAAAGTTAATGATTTTCATCGTACCTTTATCACCTTCGCCCTGTTTTCTTACAGAAACTTCATCATTTTCGGCCTCTTTTTCTCCGACGATAAGGAGATATGGGATTTTTTTGAGCTCGTTGTCACGAATTTTCTTTCCGATTTTCTCGTTACGGTCGTCAACAAAACCACGTACGCCTTCCTTTTCGAGTTCCTTGACCACCTTATAGGCATAGTCGTTGAATTTCTCCGAGATCGGAAGCACAACGCATTGCTCGGGGATAAGCCATAGTGGCAATTTGCCAGCGGTGTGCTCAAGAAGCACAGCCACAAAACGCTCCATCGATCCGAAGGGAGCTCGGTGGATCATTACCGGACGATGCTTCTGGTTGTCGGAACCGGTGTATTCAAGGCCGAAACGCTCGGGAAGGTTATAATCCACCTGGATTGTTCCGAGCTGCCAGCGACGACCGATGGCATCCTTGACCATGAAGTCGAGTTTGGGACCGTAGAAAGCGGCCTCGCCTTCCACCTGACGCGCGGGGAGTCCTTTCTCTGCACATGCCTCGATAATAGCCTGCTCGGCAAGATGCCAATTCTCGTCAGAACCGATGTATTTCTCTTTATTCTTAGGATCGCGCAAGGATATCTGAGCCTCGAAGTTCTTGAAATCAAGAGCGTTGAAGATATAAAGAATGATATCCATAACCTTAAGGAATTCACCCTTGATCTGCTCGGGAGCGCAGAAGATATGGGCATCGTCCTGAGTGAATCCGCGCACACGGGTTAGACCGTGAAGCTCACCGCTCTGCTCATAACGATACACTGTGCCGAACTCAGCAAGACGCATCGGGAGATCACGGTAACTGCGGGGTGACACCTTATATATCTCGCAGTGGTGAGGACAGTTCATAGGCTTGAGCATATATTCCTCTCCTTCTTCGGGAGTGTGGATAGGCTGGAATGAATCCTTACCATATTTTGCCCAGTGGCCGGAGGTGACATAAAGCTGCTTGTTTCCGATATGGGGTGTTATCACCTGAAGATAACCATATTCCTTCTGAATTTTACGGAGGAACTGCTCCAGGCGGTCGCGAAGTGCAGCCCCCTTGGGAAGCCAGAGAGGAAGACCCTGACCCACCGTCGGAGAGAAAGCGAAGAGCTCCATCTCCTTTCCGAGCTTGCGGTGGTCGCGTTTCTTTGCCTCCTCAAGAAGAGCAAGATATTCATCGAGCATTTTCTTCTTGGGGAAAGAGATACCATATACACGCACAAGCTGATTGCGTTTCTCATCGCCTCGCCAGTAAGCGCCGGCAAGGGAAAGAATCTTCACCGCCTTGATGGGAGCGGTATTGGGGATATGTGGACCGCGGCAGAGATCGGTAAACGCGCCCTGGGTATAAGTGGTGATCTTACCGTCTTCAAGCTCGCTGATAAGTTCGCATTTGTAAGTCTCACCTCTGTCGCCGAAGGCCTTGAGGGCATCGTCTTTGGAAATGTCGGAGCGCACGATATTCTCCTTGCGGCTCACGATTTCAGCCATTTTCTTCTCGATCTTGGGGAAATCCTCAGATGTGATCTTATGCTCTCCCGGATCTATGTCATAGTAGAATCCGTTTTCAATCGCAGGGCCGATACCGAACTTCACACCTGGATAAAGCTCCTGCAGAGCTTCGGCAAGAAGATGCGCCGAAGAGTGCCAGAAGGCATGCTTGCCTTCGGGGGAGTCCCATTTGAAAAGCTCGATGGTGGCATCTTCGGAAATAGGCCGGGATATATCCCATTCCTCTCCATTCACTTTAGACGCGAGCACATCTGCCGCGAAACGAGGCGAGATGCTTTCTGCAACCTGAAGAGGAGTGATTCCTGCCTCAAACTGCTTCACACTGCCATCCGGGAAAGTTATATTAATCATAAGTACTGACTTATTGCTGTTTGCGTTGTTCATTTTTAAGATTTATGTGTCTTTTGCTTTCATTTGAAGCGACTGACCACTAAAATCGCGCAAAGATAATAAAATATCACCGGATTTCCAAAAATCCGGCGAATATTCAATATCATTTCATTCTCTTTAACAGATTATAGCTTTGCACTATCCCTTTTTCTCCCGCCTTGGAAAGATCCACGAATGCCTGCCGTTTATTGCCCGACTGAAGATAGGTGAGACCGCGGTTGAAATAAGCTTCTCCAAATTCGGGATCTATGTTGATCGCATCGCTGTAGCATTGCATCGCAGATGTGAAATCACGCATGGAATAGTAAAGGTTTCCTTTATTGAATAATGCATAGGCCAGACCGGGATCCAGCTTGAATGCCTCATCATAATCGGCAATAGCACCGGCCAATGCCATATTCTCCAATTGCCTCTTTATTTCTGACCTATCCTGATTCCCTTCCTGCAGTTCAGCGGAATATAGCGCCTGCATCTGCCGTGCGTATCCTCTTCCAAGGTAGGCCACAACAAACCTCGGGTCTCCCTCGATAGCCTTATCGAAGGCATCGAGGGCGGCAGTATAATTCTTCGCCATTGTCTGAGCCACACCCAAGGCGAGATAATCGGCAGGACGCGCCACACCGTCCTTTACAATACCCATGTAATAATCCAATCTTCCGAAAAGCCATTCCGAATCTTTTTCATCCGACACCGCCGACTGTCCCGGAGTTAGGTATATTTTCTCCGATATGTATCCGCTTTGATTGAAATCATTGAGATTGCGGAATGAATTTGAAGTATTCTTCAGCGACTGTGGAGAATCAAAGAAAGAGAATGAATATGATGCCGCAGGCTCCACATTCATGTCACGGTCCTGCACACGCCCCTTGATTTTCTCATTATATGAGAGTTGTTGGGTTTCAGTAGCACTCACGGTAACCAGCTGATTGAAACGCTCCATCACCTGAATGTCGCTCTCCTCATCTCCCTCTTGAGAGGACGATCCCTTATCCTCCTTATGTCCTTTGGTGTTGGTGGTGCCCTGAGCGATCATCGGACGGTCGAGCTTGAAGGTCTTGGGATTCTTCACATATTTCTTTATCAGCTCCTCGGCACTATGCACATTAATGATTGCCGAACGCATATCGCCCATCTTATGATAGGCCTCCGCCTTGGCATAATAAGCGGGATAGAATCTCGGATATCGCTTGATGATAGCGTCAAACCCTTTGATAGCTTCCCGGTAGTCGCCTGCTTCAAGAAGAATCAGTGCGCGGTTATATCGTGCATGGAAGTTATCAGGCTCAATCTTCAGCACCTCCTCAAAATCTTTGGCCGAACGACGCAGGTCGTGCACTTCATAACGCAGCAACGCTCGGTTGAAGAGAGCCGCGGCATTGTATGGACGCAGCTCAAGAGCATAATTATAGTCGGCCATAGCTCCGAAATAATCATCGCTGTTATACCTCAGATATGCCCGGTTAAGATAGAAGTCGGCATCCTGCGGTTGCAGACGAATGGCTTCATCCATATCGGCGGCGGCTTCTTTCCATTGCTTATTCTTGGCAAGAATCTCGGCACGCATCAGATAGGGATTCAGGTTGGCCGTAGAAAGACTGATGGATTCGGTGAGGTCGGCGAGTGCCCTTATAGTATCCCCTTCAAGAAGTCTTAGGCGTGCACGCGCAGTGACACCATCCTCAAAGCGGGGATGGAGACGCAACAGATGGTTGAGGGTGGAATCTGCATCGGCATAACGTTTCAGCTCGGTCTCGGCCACCCCTTTATAGAAAAGAAAATATTTATCATCAGGGTTGTCGGCAAGTCCTATCTTATAATCCTCCACAGCAAGTGAATCCTTGCCCAGATACTGGCGAGCGAAGCCACGCACTTTATAACTCTCTATCTTATATTTATTACGCTCGATTGCCATAGAGCAATCCTCCTCAGCTCCCTTGTAATCCTCAAGATATAGCTTTGCAAGCCCCCGGAAGAAATATGGATCGGAGAGATAGGGTTTAGCTTTGATAGCTTGATTGAAATATTGTATAGAGAGGAGATAGTCGTCCATAGACAGGACATTGCGTCCTATCGTGACACACTGCTCGGCATTGATCTGCGCCTTGGCAGTGAGGGAAGATATCAGGAGAAAGCCTATTGATACAGCTGCAATTAGAAATTTTTTCAGTTTCACAGCGCAAAGATAAAGAATTTTCCCGATTATAGCAATATAAAAGATAGTATCGGCTCTCACTGTATGATATTGCAATTATGATTTTTATTAATTTCAAAACCTTAACCTCAATCTTGTGTTTACTAAATAGGAGAAGTGATTAAACCACATCCTTAAAGAGGAGTCTTATTCTTTAGATTCGATTATGTCAAACTAATATCATCCCATGGAAGGCAGAGTCCGCTGTGGGCATGTCTTCTTGGAATTACCTATCCAAATTTGCTTAGCTATGCACAACGAAAAGAGAGAAAAGATCGTAGTGATCGGTGGCGGATTTGCAGGAATCAACCTCTGCAAACGCCTTGATAAAAAGAAATATGAAATAGCTCTTGTGGACCGGAACAATTTTCATTGCTTCCCTCCTCTCTTCTATCAGATAGCCTCCTCAGGCCTTGTGGAATCCAACATCTGCTTCCCATTCCGAAGGGAGCTAAAGCGCATGAAGGATGTGTCTTACCACATGGGCCATGTCAAGAACGTGGACCTGGAGAAGAAGGAGATCACTACCAGCTATGAGACTCTTTCCTACGATAAACTCGTGATAGCTGCCGGAGCTACCAACAACTATTTCGGTATGGATCATCTTCCGGAGGAGACTTTCGGCATCAAGACCATAGCTGAAGCGGCACATACGCGTGATGAAATCCTCGACCGACTTGAGCGCGGAGCCCTCTGTAAGGATCCCGAGCGTCGCAAGCAGTTGCTATCATTCCTTGTGGTGGGCGGAGGACCTTCGGGAGTGGAGATTGCCGGCGCCCTCGGCGAGATGAAGAAATTCATTCTCAAAAAGGAATATCCGGAACTGTCGCCCGATGATGTGACAATCACCCTCGTGGAGGGAGCCCCGACGATCTTGGGTGCAATGAAGGAGAAGTCACGCAATAACGCTCTGAAAGGATTGAAAGAGCTGATGGTGAACGTGCGTCTAAATACCGTGCTCAAAGGTTATGAAGATAAATATGTCACCTTCGCTGACGGCCATAAGGAATATTACGAGACTCTGATTTGGACCGCCGGTGTGAAGGGGGAGCCTATTCCGGGTATTCCGTCAGAATATATCGGCAGAGGGAATAGGATTATAACCGATGGATTCAACCGCGTAAAAGGTCTCGATGATGTGTTTGCCATAGGAGATATCGCACTTATCCAGACCGAGGAAACTCCCAACGGACATCCCCAGATGGCCCAGCCGGCAATTCAAGAGGCCCGCAATCTGGCAAAAAATCTCAACGCCGGAGAATTTATCTCCGAATTCAAATATCACGACAAAGGATCGATGGCCACCATCGGGAAATACCGCGCTGTGGCCGACCTACCCAAGTTCTCTTTCTCGGGATGGTTCGCATGGCTGATATGGCTTTTTATCCATCTGATTTCTATCTTAGGTATGCGCAACAAGCTTAGCGTGCTGATGAACTGGTTCTGGAACTATCTATTCTACAGCACATCACTGCGTTTGCTTCTGCGTCCCACAAAATATCCGCTCCGACGTCACTGGGGCGACTAACAATTAAAAACAAAGATTATGAATTTCACCAAAGTAATATGCGGAGGAGCCCTGATCTCTTTAGCTCTCTTTTCCACCGGGTGCAAGTCGCTTAACGATGCCCTCAATTCCAAATCTTCAACAAATAAAAAGAATAAGCAGGAGACCGTGCTTCCACGCGACCGCGAACAGATAGCTACTACCAAAAGTTATATAACCTATACTTCCGAAGATATCAAAAAAGGGGAAGTAAAAGGCGACTGGGCCATCGAAACTGTCAATGGCAAAGAGGCTGTAGGGGAGAAAGCTCCATATCTGCGTTTTTCTCCATCAGAAAAGATGGTTTATGGAAATAATGGTTGCAACTATATACATGGTTCCTACCGATATGATCCTTCCACCAAGAGTCTCTCTTTCGGAGATATGGCATCTACCATGATGATGTGTGGTCTTTCCGGCATCACTGACACAGAGATCAACGTGGCTCTTTCTCAAGTGACCAATTATTCCTGGGAAGCCCGCGACAATGAATATTATCTCTTTCTCTATGATGCAGAAGGAAATGATGTGATAACCCTCATGCATCAGAACTTCGACTTCCTTAACGGCACATGGGCGGTGAAGGAGATTGAAGATACTCCCATAGATGATCCGGATATGAAGATGGTGATTGATGTGGACGAAGGGAAAATTCATGGCAACACCGGATGTAACCGTTTCAACGGATCGCTTGAAATCGACATGGAGGAAGCGAATTCCATATCATTCAGCAGTTTCGCCACCACCCGTATGGCATGTCCGGAGGGGAGCCACGAGACAGCACTTCTCATAGCTCTTGAGGAAGCCTCCACGGCAAAACCGATCTCGAAAGACGAGGTACTTCTATTTAGTGCCGGCGGCAATCAAGTGCTAAGACTTGTCAGAACCACAGATGAATAATAATACTGAAAAAATCAGACCCGCAGATGGGATATCGATATCCCATCTGCGGGTCTGATTTTTCTCTTTTTCTGTTAATCCTCCTCGTCGTCATCTTCCCAGTCGAGGAAAAACTCATCGGCCGTGTAGGTGTCTTCCTTGAAGCGTGAAAGTTCGCGGCCTTCCCTCTTGGTTGGACGACCAAGACCTTTACGACGATCCACAAATCCGGAAATCCTGGTCATCTCCAGCAATTCGTATTGAGATGGCGCAGTGATATTTTCCAGATATTCAGGCACAAGTTTGGCTCCCAAGCGGTTTCCCGTAAGCTGTTTCACACGGAAGGTATAGGTAATCGGGGGCTTCCTTACATCTATCACATCTCCAACCTTTATCGCGCGACTCGGCTTCACCGCCGTGCCGCCCATTGTGACGCGTCCCTTCTTACAGGCATCAGTGGCGATGGTGCGCGTCTTGAACACACGCATAGCCCATAACCATTTATCTATTCTTACCTCTTCCATACCTCATAAGTTATAACTAATATCTAATATCTAATAACTAATACTTAATCACTTATTATAGTGGGTCATTGCGAAATCAGCTCCGGAAAGGCAATAAGCTTTCACGGCATCACCCACATGCTTGAGGAGCTCAGGCATTTTCTCCATCTCCTCTTTTGGGAAACGACCGAGCACATAATCCACCTGCCCTCCTTTAGGAAAATCGTTCCCAACGCCTACACGCAGACGGGCGTATTGCTGAGTGCCAAGTTCTGATGCGATATTCTTGAGTCCGTTGTGACCGGCATCCGATCCCTGCTTGCGCAGGCGCACCGCTCCGAAAGGCAGAGCTATGTCATCTACAATCACAAGAAGATTTTCCAGTGGCAGCTTCTCCTTGTTCATCCAATATCTCACGGCAACACCACTAAGATTCATGAACGTGGAAGGCTTGAGGAGCATAAGCTCGCAATTTTTTACCCTCATCACAGCCATATCGCCATAGCGACACGACTTGAAGGAGACTCCGGCAGATGCCGCCAGAGCATCGCCGGCCATAAACCCTATGTTATGACGGGTATCCACATATTCCGGGCCGATATTGCCCAGACACGTTATCAAATATTTCTTCATATCTTTTTCAAGCGGTTCGGACGAAAGGGGCTTTCCCTCCACTATGCCGAAAAACGCCTTAATTCTCTTTAACATATATAACCGGATGAAGCATGAAATTCCGCATATCAGAAAGGGTGTGTCAAACCATAATGTTTTGACACACCCCCTCCTTTTCCGTTTCCTTATAGGAATTACTGAGCTTTTGCCATAGCACCACGTGCAGCACGAGTGAGCTGAACGGCACAAACCACTGCGTTCTTAGCGTTCATAAGCTCAAGGCCTTCGAAATGAAGATCACCAACGGCCATTGATTTGCCAAGTCCAAGGTTATCAACATTCACCACCAGACGCTCGGGGATCTGAGTGTAAGGAGCTTTCACTTTAAGCTTACGCATGGAAAGAGTGAGCTTACCACCGGCTTTTACACCCTCGGCGTGACCCTCGATCTGAACAGGCACTTCCATCACGATAGGCTTGTCGGGATATACTTCCTGGAAATCGATATGAAGCACTGTGTCTTTTACAGGCTGGAACTGAAGCTCCTTCATCACTGCCTTCTTGGTCTCGCCATTCACAGTGAGATCGATTTCAAAAATATCGGGAGTATAGATAAGCTTGCGAACATCCTCCGCATTCACTGCGATATCAGTTGTGATGATACCACGCTTCTCGTCTATTTCAACGAGCTTCTCACCGGGCTTGAGAGTTCCATTGAAAGGAAGCTCTACCACTGCACCACCATTGATCACTGCAGGAATCTTGTTCTCTTTACGCAAAGCCTTTACCGACTTCTTGCCACACTCCACACGGGGTTCGGCGCTCAATACATAAGTTTTCATTCTTCTGGTTTTTTTGTGTTACTCAAAATAAGTTATGCTCAGGGCAAACAGATTTCCCATCACACGTTACAAGGATTTACGATCCCGACTCTTTACGACCCGATTTTCGTAAATCCTTGCAAAATTACTAATTATTCGGCTATCAGCCAAATATTTTATATCTTTTTATTTCTTGAAGTTGTTTAAACTTATTTACGAATGTTAATATGAAATTGTTTTTACCTTCTTTTATTAACCCTTGCGGATCTTTTGGGCTGCTTTTGTCTCTCTCATCGGCACCAACCGGGAGGTTGCTGCCTCTTCGAGAACCAAAATCAGCTCCAAAATCTCTTGCAATTGTTAATAAAAAATAAGTTTAAACAACTTCCTTATTTTCAAATAATGGTGTGGGATACACCCCTTCTTTGGTGAGACGGCCAAACATCTCCACGGTCGCCGGACGGTCGGCGGCATACGTGACTCCGAACCATTTCGACGGAGTGGTGATGACCTTAAGTTTTACTGTGCCGCTCTTTATGAGATCATTCACCACGGTCGGGATATAGAATTCCGATTTGAGTTCCGAGGAGTGTTCCTTGAGGAATTCCACGAAGGCTTTCTCCGAATAGTCGAAATAGTCGGGAGTGAAGCCCCAGAGATTCATCGAGACATAGGCCTCTGCCGGGAAATCTTCCTCTTTCCCATCAAGCTGATGCACAATTTGATCACCCTTCTTTTCGATTCCATGACATTCGGTGACATCGGTAAGGAATCCCTCATCATCCACCGAGCACAGGCCGCGGCTCACTCCGCCGTTCTCGCTCAATGTGTTTCCGATTCTGAAGCCCACCATACAATATTCGTTCTTCTTCCCTTCAAGGTCCTTGAGGGCATAGGCAAGGAGACGGAAACTTTCAGGGCCGTAATAGTCATCAGCATTGATTACTGCGAAGGGTTCCTTGATCACATCCTTACCCATCAACACCGCCTGGCCTGTACCCCATGGCTTGGTGCGTTCGGGATCGGGCACAAACCCTTCCGGAAGCGCATCTATACTCTGGAAAGTCACCTCCACAGGCACATGTCCTTCATATTTTGATATGATTTTATCACGGAATTCCTGCTCGAAATCCTTGCGGATCACAAAAACTATTTTTCCGAAGCCGGCCCGCAGAGCATCATATACGGAATAATCCATTATAGTTTCTCCGTTGGGGCCGAGGCCATCGAGTTGCTTGAGGCCTCCGTAACGACTGCCCATGCCGGCAGCCAGAATAAATAAAGTAGGTTTCATATTTTTTCTTTTAGTTTTCATCAGGGTTTTCTCAATAGAAAACCTATGAGGAGCAGGAAGAGGTCATACATCACGATCTTGCTATTGCCATTTCGCGAGATATCATTCGATGCTCTTCCTATTTCGTTCATTATATCCTCCACATTCCCATGATTTATGAAGGGAGAGAATTTTTTTGAAAATTCCTCTTCCGACCTCCTCAAGGCCGAGAGCTGGGGCATCTTCATGTTATATATGAAATTCTCCCGGGTCATCCGCGCCATATAGTCAAGGAATCTCAGCAATTTCTCTCTTCCGAAAGCCGCGCTCTTCTCGCTCAAGGTGCGCAATACTACAAGTTTCTTCGAATATGCGTTCCGCATTATGTCGCGGAAGAGGGATTCGAATTCAGCCTGCTCTTCAGAGAATCCGGCCAGATCGTCAGCCTTTGAGATGCGTCCTTCCGCCAGTCGACTCAGCTCAAAGGCTTCATAATCTTTCAGAGGATATCGCTTCAGCATGTATGTCTCAATCTCCTCGCGTGTCAATGGAGACATATTGAAACGCCGTGTACGCGATGAGATGGTTGGCAAAACCTCGGAGTCCTCATTTGAAACAAGGAGGAATACAGTGCCCGGCGTCGGCTCCTCAATCACTTTCAGGAGCTTGTTGGCCGCATCCACCCCCATCTTCTCAGGAAGCCAGATGATAAAGAACTTATAGTTGGAGGCATAGTTCGACATCGCCTCGGCGCCGACGATATATTCGGCATCATTTACATATATCCGCGGACGCGAATTGCCGGCATCAATGATCTCGAGCCATTTCTCGGGCTGCATGGCAGGATATGTCTCAAGCATCTTTCTCCATTCGGCTATACGGTCGGTGGAGAGAAGCACCTTTGACTTCTCGCTCTTCACGATCGGATATATGAAATGCGTGTCAGGATTATTGAATGAGGCATGTTGCCTGCAGGCCCGACACTCTCCGCACGGTTCTCCATCGCGACGGTCGGTGCAATGGACATAGTTCACGAAGGCACGCGCAAGCATCATCTTGCCGATACCTGATACACCACACAACATCAATGCGTGGGGAATACGGTCGCTATCAGCAAGTTCTATAAGCGCTTTCTTGGTGGCCTCATGGCCCGGGATATCTGAGAATTTCATTATCTGCAAATTTCTCTCTCCGCAAATTTAAGAAATAATTATGTGAACTACAATTTTATTGCAAGAATAAGGATAAATTATAATGTTAAGTAAGTGTTCAAAATTAATTTATACTATATGCGAGCTTATTTTTTAGACGA
>CAMWUJ010000041.1 GCA_947177405.1 uncultured Porphyromonadaceae bacterium
GACGAGCCAAATCTCTCGCAATTGTTAATAAAAAATAAGTTTAAACAACTTCATTCCGTCAAAAATACCGTTGATGGTATAATGATAATGAAAGTAATTCTTTTTCGGAAAAATATGTTGAAAAACTCTTCTTGGAGATTATTTCTTTGGTGTCTCGTCCTTGAGGAGAATCTTGTGGATTTCATCAGGAGAAGGGATTGGTATATCCTTTAGAAGAATGGTGTTGAAATCTTCATAGGCGTTAGAATTTAAATTTCCGAGGATATTGAGCATATCGGAATAAATCACTTCGAAATCAGGAATGATGTTATTTTCTCCGGCAGAGTCAAAATCGCGGTAGAAACGCCCTAATGTAAGGTCGGAAACCTCCAGGGCAGGGGAGAGACCGGTATCGCTTTCATTAAGCTTGACAATGTAGATTAATTTTGCCTGCAGAAGCTTTTCGGCCACTCGGTTTACCACCCTTACAGGAAGATTATATTTCGAGGCTATCTCCTGATTCGAAAGCGGAGTTTTCTCTTTTATGAATCGCTGCACAATCACACACATTGTAATCAATCCCATTGAATGCCAGCTGCGGTAGGACACCTGGTTCACGTCACCCAGAAAATTGAAAGTGAACACATTTTGAAGAGAATAAGTCAACACGCAACCGGCAAGAAGAATCATCCATGAGAACTGCAACCAAACGAGCATCAATGGTAGGAAAGCAAACGAACCGTAGATGGCGTTATATTTCGACACATAAATCTGTCCGTTTACAAATAGCAACTGAAGCACTTGGAAAGCTATTGCAGAGAAGGCTCCTGCGAACATGGCATATTTGAAATTCACTTTTGTAGTCGGAATGAAATAATAGGAGAAAGTGAAAGCCAGCCATGCAAGTACCAGAGGAGCCAATTCGAGAACCATGTTTACCCCCGCCGTTAAGAAGGGAAGATTTAACTTCTCCTGAATGGTGGTTGACATGAAAATCGACACTCCCGATGAGCAAAGCATCAGAATGGGTATTATAAGACATATTGCTACGTAATCTGTGAGCTTCTGATAAAGTGTGCGCCCTTCCTTTACATCCCATATCGAATTGAAAGCATCCTCGATATATGCAAGCAACGATATTATGGTCCATAGCAACATCACAATACCGACGCCAACGAATACTCCTGATGTGGCCTCGTTGAGATATGAATCCACAAATTTCAAGGCCGTTGTTATAGCCTTTCCCTGAGATGGAAACATCGAATAGAGCTCACCCTGCATAGTGTCGTTAAGTCCGAATCCACGTGCAATGGCTACCAGAAGAGCCAACGCCGGCACAAGGGATAATACTGTATAATAGGTTAGAGCCATCGATCGTATCTGTAGCCCCCGGTCAAGAAAGGAATTTACCGATAAGTTCATCGTCTTTATGAAACGGACTTTAAAGGTTTTCCTGGGGTCATTCCATACTCCGGAGATGCAATACATCACGAAACTATAGACTTTATTATAGATTCGTGTGAAAAAACCGGGCTTTTCAATCTTATTATCAGGCTGAGAGCTATTTTCGTTTGTGTTTTCACCGTTCATAGTCAATATGGAATAAAGTTTATATTGGAATATAAAATAATAACGGATAGAGATTGCCGAATGTTTAGGCTATCGCTATCCGTTGATAAGATGCAGAAAAGATATAAGCCGGGTTATGTGCCGGCCTGAGCCGGTGTCTGTCATTTATCTATGCCGCCGGTCTCCCGGAGGCTAAAGCAGCCTACCCCCCGACAATGGACGAGCAATCCTTAACTGTCGGTGTATTTGGCCTTGCAACCCGCAGGATATGCGGCCTCCGGAGTCGCCTCCGGAGCCGGTGGGCTCTTACCCCGCCTTTTCACCCTTACCTCCCCGGGAGGGGAGGCGGTTGTTTTCTGTCACACTTGCCCCGACGTCACCGCCGGCTTCCCGTTAGGATGTGCGGTACTCTATGTTGCCCGGACTTTCCTCTTCGTGAATCCTTATGATTTCACGCAGCGACAGACCTCATTTCTGCATTGCAAAATTAGTTATTATTATCCGAATCTGCAACTTTTCCTTTCTTCTCGACATTCTCCTCCTTCTTCTCTTCAGATTCAGGAGCGGGAACCGGTTTATCGGTCATGGCTTCAGACACATTGTCGGAAAGAGATTTTGATTTTTTTTCGGTTTCCGCTTCCGCAACCTTCTGAGCCGAAGCGTGCTTGAGCTCTTTCCTCTCCTCTTTCTCGGCTTTACGCTCCACTTTGGCAGCCTTATCGGCAGCGGCTACCACACGTTTCGACCTTAAGGACATGAAGCCGTTCACAGCCCATACCACCAATGTTACACCGGCGATGATGGCGCTTATCTGGTTTCCCTTTCCATTATCCATGTCATGGTTGACAAAGATACATATACCCAGACCTATCGCTACCGTTAGAATTGGAATAATGAATCTCAGAATAGTGGATTCAGAAGTGCGCACAATCCATATTGCCTGCGCTATACCTACCAATACAAGAGAAACACCCAAGGTCACCGACAGAGTCTCTTTATATCCCATCGGCATGATAAGGATATAGATACCCCAGAGGAGGGCAAGAATCGCTACGATGGTGGCATACCATTTGCGTGGAAGAATGTTGCCGAATTCATCTTTCTTCGGACTCAGTGAGGAGATGAGCTGGAAGAGAGCCGGAATAAGGAATATCACTCCGGCGGCAATCATGGTATAATTTAGAATTGTCGGGTCTCTATCGAGAGTCTCGGCATTAAAAATAAGGAGCATGGCTCCAATCAGTGCTCCTAACAGATAGCAGAAAAAAAACAATATCTTTTTCATAATACTTTTCTTTTTATTGTTAAAAAGCTTGAATATATGAAAAAGTTCATTTATCTTCCTATTATCACTTTTATCCTGTTCTGATTAGGTTATTTAGACCTTATATAGGATTTGAGCAATGCTATCACGGCATCGGAATCAAATCTGGATGAGTCGAAACAAAGATGATAGTTTCCTGCAGTGCCCCAGTTGCGGTTAGTGAAATAATTGTAGTAGCTCTCTCTCCCTTTGTCATGTTTCTTTGCCATTGCTGTGGCCTCCTCGACGGAAGATGCATCCTTGCGTTCGATGATATTTTTCACACGATGTTCCATAGGGGCCTGAATGAAAATGGAAATCAGACCGGGATGATGACGCAAAACGTAGTCGGCAGTGCGCCCCACGATAACGCAGCTCCCTTTCTCGCTGATAGCACGGATCACTTCCGATTGAGCGTTATATAGAGATTCGGGAGATAGCGATCCGGGTTCGAAATGGCTGATCGTGCCGGGAGTGCAAGGCACGTTGGAGGTGCCGCAACTCAAACCCAGGAAATTACGCAGGAAGGAGGGCCGTTTCTCATCAGCAGCCTTGAATATTTCAGGATCCATCCCGAATTTCTCGGCAGCCTCCGAAAGCAAGGTCTTATCATAATAAGGCACATCAAGGGCTTCGGCTATCTGTCGCCCGATTTCTCTACCGCGGCATCCGAACTGACGACCTATCACTATTACGAATTTATCCATAGTATTTTAAATTTTAAGCTATTTTAGAGCAAAATGAGGGAATTTTATATTATTAATCACAGGGAAAAATAAAAACTCTCCTTATGAAATACAAAATTAAAAATAATTTTTGTAAATTTGCGATTCCAACTTTGAAAATCGAAAGAGAAAACTTATGTGGTGATCGTTAGATTGCAACTGATGAGATCTCTTTCCTAATAAAAAGGAGAAATAAATGGAAAAAGATAAAGAACAGGAGGGGATGGCCATATATGAATACATTGTGGATAATGTCGAAACCTGCGAGGCGGAAATGGGAGAATTGATCTGCAGGCTTCGCATGGCCGACAACACAGGACAATTCCTTGCCAGCACAGCCCGTTATCTTTCAGCTGTGAACCGGGAGAAATTCGACCGCTGGCTCACCCCTCTTATCGAGGGTGCGATTGAACGTGATCGCGACCGGCGCTATATCGGATCTCTACTCGAAGGGATATGGGGCGAGAATTATAAGGAGAGGGCCGAGGAGCTGCGGGCTTCCGATGATAATTTCAGAAGGATATATAAAAGAATATATTCCGAAGGCCAGGCGATGTGATACGTGCAGAGCCCGGTAAAAAGGATTTGGTGTAAATATTGTATAATGAAAAGAAGAATGAACTTCAGAGGACTCGTAGCCATCTTGGCAATGGTCTTCCTATTCCAATCAAAAGCTATGGCTACAGATACTATTCCTGCAGGTCCGGTGGTAGATATAAAGACTACTATGGGCGATATCAAGGTGAAACTTTATGATGATACTCCGGCTCATCGTGATAATTTCCTCAAACTCGCAAAGGAGGGCTATTATGACGGAGTGCTTTTCCACAGGGTGATCAAGGATTTCATGGTACAGACCGGGGATCCTGATTCAAAGGATGCACCTGCGGGGAAAACTTTGGGTTCAGGCGGACCTTCCTATACACTTCCTGCTGAGATCGACTATCCTAAACATTTCCATAAATATGGAGCCCTGGCGGCAGCCCGCACAGGTGATGAAGTGAATCCGGAGCGCAGAAGCAGCGGCTCGCAGTTCTATATCGTGACAGGAAACAAATATTCCCAAAGAGATATGGACCGTCTTTCCGCCCAGATGAATGATTCACGGAAGATGGAATATTTCAATGGTCTCCGCAAAAAGAACATAGATAAGATCCGATCACTCCAGATGGCGGGCGACCGCGAAGCTCTTGAGACACTTCGTCAGGAGATGATAAAGGAGACAGAGGAGAATGTGAAAGATGCCGGACTTCCTGAAGAAGTGGTCAACGCTTATACCACAGTGGGTGGAACACCTCATCTCGACGGACAGTACACGGTTTTCGGAGAGGTGATCGAAGGAATGGAGACCGTGGAGAAAATCCAGAACACGGCTACTGACCGGTTTGACCGTCCCACAGAGGATGTGAAGGTGATATCGGTAAAAGTGGAGGAATAGTGGCAAATTTCCGCAAATTTGAGTTAAATTTTTCTTACTTATTGTAGGAGTATAAATAAAATAGTATATTTGAAGCGAAAAATGGAATATTGCCCGGAATGATTGGGTTTACGTTCCAAAGATGGTGCCGGTAGATCCGGCATGTTGAACCTCAGCTACGGCTGCAAAATGAAAAAACTGATATGAACGATCTCGAGAATGTGGCGACTTCTGAAAGCGCCGAGGAAGCAAGAGAAGAAAACAAGGATTTGCGTCGCATCCATAGCCTTGACAAGGATGGTTTGATAGGTGAGATCAAGGAGATTCTCGCCTCAGGAAATATGGAAGCCCATAAGGATGTAACGGCCTTGAAACAAGCTTTCTTCAATATCAAGACAAAAGAGAACCTTGATCAACTCAATGCCTTTATAGATGAGGGTAACGATCCGGCCGCTTTTGCCGCCGCTGTGGATGAGAAGGAAAACGAGTTCAAAGCTCTTTACACTGAGTTTAAGGAGAAACGTGCTGCCTACCTTCAGGCAGAGGAAGATCGCAAGCGTGAGAATCTCGCGAAAAAAGAGGAGATTCTCCAAAAGCTTCGTGAGATTACTGAGGATATCGACAATGTAAATATCCGTTTTCCTGAATTTCAGCAGTTGCAGCAAGACTTCAAGGCAATCAAGGATGTGCCGGCTGCTGCAGAGAGCGATATATGGAAACAGTTCCAGATGGTCACCGAGCAATTCTACGACCATCTGAAGATGAATAAAGAGCTGCGCGACCTTGATTTCAAGAAAAACCTTGAAGCCAAAAAGGCTCTTATCGAGGAAGCCAGGAAATTGGAAGAGAACAGCGATCCAATCGCTGCTTTCCGCAGTCTCCAGACCCTCCATGAGGAATGGCGCAACATCGGTCCGGTGGCTAAGGATATCCGTGATGAGGTATGGGAAGAATTCAAGACAGCTTCAGCTGTGGTGAACCGTCGTCATCAGGATTTCTTCGAACAGCGCAAAGCTGCCGAGCTTGCCAATGAAGAGGCCAAGACCAAGATTTGCGAGGAAATTGAGGCTATTGATCTCAGTGCAATCAACAGCTTCAATGAATGGAATGCAATGACCGAAAAGGTGATTGATTGTCAGAAGAAATGGCGTGAATATGGCTTCGCTCCCAAGAAGAGCAATACTATCCTTTATTCCCGTTTCCGTGAGGCCTGCGATAAGTTCTTCAACGCAAAAACCGAATATTTCCAGAAGACAAAAGATGAATTTGCTTCTAATCTCGAGAAGAAAACACTCCTTTGCGAGAAAGCCGAGGCTTTGAAAGGCACGGAAGATATCCGCAAGGCCACAGCTGAAGTGGTGAAGCTTCAGGCTGCATGGAAGAAAATCGGAAGCGTGCCCCGCAAATATAGTGATGCCATCTGGGAGCGTTTCCAGACAGCATGCAATTATTTCTTCGATGAGAGAAAGAAACAGGAGAGCGCCCGCAGAGAGGTGGAGAATGTCAATCTTGAGAAGAAACGCAATATCATTGCTGATCTCAAGGCTCTTCCAAAGGACGGCGACCGTCGCGAGGTGATCGGAAAAGTGAAGGAGCTTCAGGCTGCCTGGCAGGAAGCCGGATTTGTTCCCTTCAAGATGAAAGATAAGATTTATGCCGAATACCGAGCTATCTGCGATGAACTCTATGGCGCTTACGACTCTCGTGAACAACGCAACCGCATGAATTCATTCCAGGAGCGTGTGGCCTCAATGAAGGGAGAGGGTCAGAGCCTTAACCGTGAGCGCGACCGTCTCCAGAGAGTGCTTGAGGCCAAGCGTAACGATATGAAGACTATTGAAAACAATATGGGATTCTTCAATGTCAAGTCTTCTGCCGGAAACTCTATGGTAAAGGATATGGAGCGTCGCATCCAGCGTCTTAAAGATGAAATCAAGCAGGTGGAGGAGAAGATCGCTATTCTCGATGCCGGTGAATGATAAAATTAAAACATGAAGAAAAAAGACGGCCTCAGGAATAAGACCGTCTTTTTTTATTAACTTGCAAAATTGTATTTTAGAAAAATGAATAGAAGAGTTATCCTTTGCGGTATATTCTCCCTCATGATGGGATTAAGTGCCTTCGCAGACCATGATGCTGCATATTACGGACTTACAGCTGATAGCTATACCCAATGTCTCCAGAAAGCAAAAGCCGGTGACGGAGAGGCAATGTGCATTTTGGCCAAATGCTATGAGACCGGCACAGGTGTGAAGAAGGATATGAAAGAGGCCTGGGAATGGTATGGTAAATCTGCAGTGGAGGGTTGCACGGAGGCCCAGTATGTGATAGGTACCCTTTATCGTGACGGAATCGGAACAAAAAAGGATCATCAGGAATCGGCTTATTGGTTCAGGAAGGCGGCTCGTAACGGTCATACTGAGGCGTTGCTTAATATCGGGCGTCAGTTTGAAAACGGAGATGGGGTTTTACCCGACAACCGGGTGGCAGCCGAAAACTATTGGCGTGCCGCAGAGAGGGGCAGTGCCGAGGGTGCGTTCAGATATGCCGTTATGCTTCGCGACGGGATCGGTGTATCAAAGGATTTGCCACGTTCATTGAAATATTTTAAAATGGCCGCAGCCAAAGATTATCCGGATGCCGCATATCAGGCAGGACTTCTTGAAAACAAAGGAGTGAAAGTGAACAGTCGTCCTTCTCGACCTGCAAAGACGGGTGGCGGAAGCAAGAAAGGGAATGTCGGCAAGAAGAAATGATAATCCACTCCTGTTAATTTAAACCACAATGGACCATACCGAACTTATACTTATCAATATATCAGGCCCCGACAAAAGCGGTATTACAGCCAGTCTTACTGAAATTCTGGCGCGCTACGAGGCCGATATCCTGGATATCGGCCAGGCCGACATCCATCATACGCTTGCTTTGGGAATCCTGATAAAGACCGACAGCAGAAGGAGTGGCGAGATTCTGAAGGAACTTCTCTTCAAGACTAACGATCTTCAGGTTCAGGTGCAGTTTTCTATCGTTTCGGAAAAGGAATACAATGCATGGGTTAACCGTCAGGGAAAGAACCGGTATATCGTGACACTCCTGGGCCGCAAGATCACTCCGGCCCAGATTTCTGCTGTAGCGTCAATCATAAATGATCAGGGTCTCAATATCGAGACCATTACCCGGCTCACAGGACGTATGCCCCTTGAAGAGGACAAACAGCCTCTAACAAAAGGTTGTATAGAGCTTTCGGTGAGGGGAAATCCACATGACCGCATCAAGATGCAGAGTGATTTCATGCATCTTGCCAATGAGCTCGATTTCGACATCTCCATGCAGGAAGATACGATGTATCGCAGGAGTCGTCGTCTGATTTGTTTCGATATGGACTCCACTCTTATCCAGACAGAGGTGATTGATGAACTTGCCGACCGTGCCGGTGTGGGTGAGGAGGTGAGAGCCATCACCGAATCAGCTATGCGCGGAGAGATAGACTTCCGCGAGAGTTTCACCCGCAGAGTGCGTCTCCTCAAAGGCCTTGATGTATCGGTGATGAAGGAGATTGCCGAGAGTCTGCCCATCACTGAGGGAGTGGAACGTCTCATGGAGGTACTTAAGCGATCGGGATACAAGACCGCTATCCTTTCCGGAGGATTTACATATTTCGGCGAATATCTAAAGCAGAAATTCGGATTCGATTATGTATATGCCAATGAACTCGAAATAGGAGAGGACGGCAGATTGACAGGAAATTATGTGGGTGATATTGTGGATGGTCCCCGAAAGAAAGAACTTCTGCGTCTTTTGGCACAGGTGGAACGGATCAACATTGCCCAGACTATTGCTGTAGGTGATGGTGCCAACGATCTTCCCATGCTCTCGGAGGCAGGTCTTGGAATAGCTTTCCATGCAAAGCCCAAAGTCAGGGCTGAGGCCCGACAAAGCATCTCCACTATCGGAATAGACGGAGTGTTGTATTTTCTGGGATTCAAAGATTCATATATGCACGAATAGAGAAGAGAATGATGAAGAGATATATTGGAATGGTAATGGCCACTATAGTGGTGTTGGGACAATGTCTCACTATGTTTGCCGAGAAACGTCCCACCGTCGGTCTGGTGCTTAGCGGAGGCGGTGCGAAGGGTATCGCTCATGCGGGCGTGATTCAGGCTCTGGAAGAAAATGATATTCCGGTTGATTATGTTACAGGCACATCTATGGGTGCAATCGTTGGATCACTCTATTCCTGCGGTTGGAGTCCCGACAAGATGATGAGGCTTTTCAAGTCGAAAGATTTCAAGTATTGGAGCACGGGAACCATAAATCCTGATAATGTCACCAAGATTTCACGTAATGATCCCACTCCGCAATGGGTAGGAGTCAACGTGAGTCTCAAGGACACAGCCGGAATGTGGTCGATGATCCCCACAAGCCTTATCAATCCCATTCCCATGAATATTGAATTCCTGCGACTGTATTCTCCTTATACATTGCAATGCAAGGAAAACTTCAATAATCTCTTTGTCCCTTTCCGATGTGTCACCTCCGACGTGTATCATAAGCATAAGGTGGTTCTGTCAAGCGGTGATCTGGGCGATGCGGTGAGAGCCTCCATGTCGTTTCCACTTGTGTTTCGTCCGATAAAGATAAATGGGATTCTTGTATATGACGGCGGAATCTATGATAATTTCCCTGTAGATGTGATGCAGGAGGATTTCAATCCCGACTTTATTATCGGAGTATCAGTGTCAGGACCTGATCAAAAACCGGAACAAGGTAATATATATAGTCAGCTTGAGGATATGATCATTCAGAACAATGATTATAGCGTCCCCTCTAAAAACGGAATAAAGATTCAGGTGCCCGTCTTGCAATTCGGGGTGCTTGACTTCGACCAGGCCCAGACTATATATGATATCGGCTACAAGACCGGTCTGTCAATGGTAGATTCGATCAAGAAGCGCGTATCGGCACGTACTCCACTTGATGAGGTGACGGCCAAGCGTGAACGTTTCGCAAGTGCCACTCCCGAAGTTATTTTCGACTCTGTAAAGGTATCCGGCGCCACGCCGGGTCAGGCCCGCTATCTTGAGTATCTGTTTCAGGGTCCTCGCCGCAAACCATTTAATCTTGAAGAGACACAGGAATCCTATTATCGTGCAGTGACCGATGGAACTTTGAACAATCTTGTGCCACGTGCTGACTTTGGTAAGAATAAGAATATTCTTGACCTTGATGCCTCGGTGAAGAAACCCTGGTCGATAGGGGTGGGAGGATGGATCACATCTTCTACCAACAGCATGTTATATCTTGACCTCGGGTTCCATACACTTTCATTTAATTCTCTGGATGTGAGTCTAAAGGGTTGGATCGGACAATCCTATTATGCCGGAATGTTATCAGGACGATTCTCCTTGCGATCCAACACTCCGTCTTACCTTGAATTCATGGGGGTGGCACAGAAACAGAAATTCTATGATTCCGAACTTTTGTTTTATCAGACTTCGACACCGACTTTCATCACAGAGTCTCAGAATTTTCTGAGAATGAAATATGTATGGGCAGCCGGAGCGCGCGCGATAGGGTTCTCCGACCTTACCTGGGGATATGAATCCGATTCATATTATCCAACCAACACCACGGATTTCGCCAATGCATCGAAAGATAAGACACAATATCTTATCACTGCGTTGCGAGCCGGTTTCAAGGGAGGTCTGTTGAATGATGATCTGTATCCGAGTGCCGGTCAGGAATGGCGTGCCGATATTCAGGGAAGTTATGAAAGATCACGATTCACTCCGGATGGGAATACAGAGCTACGCACTAAATATAAGGATCATTTCCGCACATCTCTGGAGTTATATTGGAAACAATTCTTCCCTATAGTGAAGCATTTTACAATTGGAGGATCGGCCAATGTGTTGGGGACACTTCAGAAACTTCCTCAGAACTATACTGCCACACTTATACATGCTCCCGCTTTTGCCCCGACACCCTCTACGCGAAACTATTTCAACGAGGCATTCCGATCTGATAATTACGTAGCTGCTGGCGTTATGCCTATATGGACTCCGATGGGCAAGCTTCAGGTCAGAGGTGATTTCTATCTATATTCCCCGATCAGAGACCTGAAGCGCGGACCGGATAATTCAGCGGTTTATAAGGGTTGGTTCCGAAAAGCAGAGTTCATAGGAGAAATGGCTGTGGTGTATAATTTCCCGTTTGCCTCTCTCTCCCTCTATGGAAATTATCTCTCGTATCCGAGGAAAAACTGGAACTTCGGCATTAACTTCGGGCTACTTTTCCAAGCACCGAAGATACTCAGATAGTCTATATTCATACTATCGGAAAAGGAGGTAGATTCTATAATTTGAGTTTATTCATCTCCTCTGACATCCAAATAGAATCAGGAAAAATCAAAAGTACGGGAAGGCGCAGGGATTTGGCAAAATCCACCGCCTTCCCTTTTTCGGTCGCCATAAGGGCTGTGGAAAGTGCATCAGCTTCCATGGCTGTCGGAGCAACCACCGTTGCGCTTAATACATCTGTCTCGATAGGTCGGCCGGTGATTGAGGAGATTGTATGTCCTATATTTTTTCCTCCCTGCTCGTGATAATTGCGATAGTTTCCGGAAGTGGCAACTCCTTCTCCGGAAATGGAAATGATCATCTGCGATTCATGTTTTGTGCCTGTATCCTCTTTCACGGGCCGGTCGATGGATATGTTCCATTTCCCTCCACGCGGACTTTTTCCTCCAGAAGCAATCTCACCGCCGATCTCAATGAGATAATCTGTCACTCCGTTGCGTTGCATCATCTCTGCCACTTTGTCGCAGCCATAACCTTTGGCAATGGCTGAGAAATTAAATTGAATATCCTTGCAGTCCTTGACAATCATACCACCATGCAGCCGAGTCTTGTCAATTCCGGTGATTCGCAGCAGGGAGTCAATACGCAAGGTATCCGCAGTAGGGGTGTGTCCGCGACCGAATCCCCATGCATCTATGAGCGGAGAGAGAGTAGGATCGAAAGCACCGGCTGAGAGACGGTGGATTTTCTTAGACATCTCATATACCCTGCGGAAATCATCATTCACCTCAGTAGAGTCCTGAGCATTAACCTTTGAAACAAGAGAAGATGGGTCGAATACCGACAGATTATGACCGGTTTCGGCAAGTACGGTGCGAATTGAATCCTTCAGTTGCGGACTGCCTTTATATGTGATATGAAACTCAGTGTTCCACACCAGACCCTCCTCAACTATATATTGATTGTCATTCTTTTTACATCCTCCCAAAAATACAATTAGAATGAAAAATAATGAAATAAAATGTGAATATGTCATAAAAATCGTGCTTTATAATGGAATTATTTTGCAAAGTTAATTTTTTTGAGTAAATTTAAACAAATAAATTATACTATTGTATGTGAAAGCTCTCAATGAGCCTTATCGGGGAAACCATTATTAAGAATTAAGAAAACATTAGTGAACCAAAAAAACTCAAGAAAATGAAAGAATCATTCCTGTTTTTAGCTGATGGCTTTGAAGAAATCGAGGCATTGACAGCAGTAGATGTGCTTCGTCGGGCCGGAATGACGGTCAAGACCGTTTCAATTACCTCTTCTCTTTGTGTGACCGGGGCCCACGGGATAACCGTAGGAGCCGACGTGATTTATGATCCCTCATTATTCAGGAATCCTGAATGGCTGATACTTCCGGGAGGAATGCCCGGTGCGAAAAATCTATATGAATTTGCGCCATTGCAGGGCCTCCTAAGAAATCAGGCGGAATCCAAGAATGGAAGGATAGCAGCGATCTGTGCGGCTCCTGCCGTAGTGCTCGGCCAGCTTGGTCTGCTCAAAAACAGCAGTGCAACCTGTTATCCCGGTTTTGAGGAAATGCTTGACTGTGCAGAAGTGAAAAATGAGGATGTTGTGGTGGATGGCAAATTTGTATTGGCCAATGGTCCTGCCAACGCCCTTATCTGGGCATTGACCATTGTTAAGGAAAGTGTGGATAATATTGACGCCACCCGCCTTGCTAATGACATGCTTCTCTATCCCCGCAGCGTAAAGGATATTGACCATTATTTCGGATGAAAGATCTATATTATACAATACAAGGACCCGGCTCATCTCAATATAAAGAGAAGATGAGTCGGTTTCTTTCATTTGCAATGCCGGTGCGTTCGGCAGAAGAGGCCAAGAGCCTGGTGAAGAAGTATCAGAATGAATATCATGACTCGCGCCATGTTTGCTGGGCATATATGATTGGTCCCGACCGTTTGGAATGGCAGTTGAACGATAATGGAGAACCCTCGGGCACAGCCGGTAAACCTATACTTGGCCAGATCAACAGCTTTGAGGTCACGGATGTACTGGTTGTGGTGGTGAGATATTTCGGAGGAATCAAACTCGGCACATCCGGACTTATCTCTGCCTATAAGGAAGCTGCCCGTCTTGCTCTTGAAGATGCAGGGGTGAAGGAAATGAGGAAAAAGACAGTGGTGAAAGTGGAATTTCCTTATGTTAGCTCCGAAGGGGTGATGAGAATAGCAAAGACAGATGAGATCACCGTCCTTGATCGAAATTTTGATAATTTATGTAGTCTGGTTATGGAATTTCCTGAATCGAGGAAAGAAGAGATTATAGGAAAATTATCAAAAGTGGAGGGAGCGTCCATTTCGGAGTTGGAGTGGGAGAGATAGATGCGAAATTAGAAAAAATAAGCCCAAGAGAGATAAAAATTACCCTTGATTATAGAAAAAACTTTAAAAAAATCGTAAAATAAGGATTTATATAGGGATAGATTCAAAAAAAATTACGATATTTGCAGTGCTAAAAATGCCGAGGCCTCTAATATGGGGCAAATTGGTATAAAAAGTGTATAAAGATAGAAAATTTAACACAATGACAAAGGCAGATATTGTAAACGAGATTTCGCGCAAGACCGGTCTTGACAGAGCATCGGTCATTAATATCGTCGAGAAACTGATGGAAGTTGTCAAAGATTCCATGTCAGGAGGCAATAACGTGTATCTTCGAGGTTTCGGCAGCTTCGTAGTAAAAACCCGTAAGGAGAAGACTGCACGTAATATATCCCGTAATACCACTATCAAGATTCCGGAACACAAAATTCCGACATTCAAGCCTTCTAAGGTCTTCATGGATATGGTTAAATAAAACTATCCACGACAAAAAATAATCAAATATATTAATTAATAAACAATAAACGTCATGCCAAGCGGAAAAAAGAGAAAAGGCCATAAGATGGCGACTCACAAGCGCAAGAAAAGACTAAGAAAGAATCGTCATAAGAAGAAATAACTTTATTAGACTGATTCCAGCAAAAGCGCTGACAAACGTCATAAGAACAAACTGAAGCGGCCTTGGCTGAGAAAGTTTGTTCTTATTTTATTTATTTTAACATGAAAAGCGAATTAGTAGTAGATGTACAACAGGAAGATATCTCCATAGCTTTGCTTGAAGATGGTCGTTTGGTTTCTCTGCAGAAGGAGAGCCGCAACATAGCCTATGCAGTGGGCGACCTTTATCTTGCCAAAGTTAAGAAGATAATGCCGGGTCTTAACGCGGCCTTCCTTGATGTAGGTTATGAGAAAGACGCTTTTCTTCATTATCTCGATCTGGGACCTCAGTTCAGCAGCTATTCGCGCTTCCTTGCAGAAGCGACTGCCGACAAGAAAAAGGTCCCCAATATTTCAAAATTTAAGCTCGACCCCGATATTGCCAAGCAAGGCACTATTTCTGATGTGATTCAGCCGGGGCAGCAATTACTCGTGCAGATCGCAAAGGAGCCTATTTCCTCCAAAGGCCCCAGGCTTACCACCGAAATTTCATTTACAGGACGTTATATGGTACTGATGCCTTTCGGTGATAAGATATCGATCTCACAAAAAATCAAATCTGCTGAAGAAAAAATACGTTTACGTCAGATTCTGGGTAGCATAAAGCCAAAGGGATTTAGTGTGATTGTCAGAACTTCTGCAGAAAATAAAAGAGTGGCGGAGCTCAACCATGAGATGCGCACCCTCGTGAGGTATTGGGAAGAGTCGATCGCGAAATTGCAGCGTAGTCAAAGTCCTGCCCTTATTTTTGAAGAGGAGTCAAGAATGGTAAGCGTGATTCGTGATATTTTCAGTCCTACTTTTGAAAATATCTATGTCAACGACCATGAAGCCTTGGCTCAGATACAGAATTATGTGGGCCTGATTTCTCCGGAGAACAAGGAGATTGTGAAGCTGTATGAAAAGGATACGCCGATTTTCGACCATTTCAACATTACCCGTCAAATCAAAAGCAGTTTTGGTAAGACAGTATCCTTTAAGAGCGGCGCATATATCATTATTGAGCACACAGAAGCATTGCATGTGATCGATGTCAACTCCGGCAACCGCAGCAAAGCCTCAAACGATCAGGAGACAAATGCTCTTGACGTGAATCTGAAGGCAGCGGATGAAATCGCACGTCAGCTCCGTCTGCGTGATATGGGCGGTATTATCGTGATTGATTTCATCGATATGAATAAGGCGGAACACCGACAGGCACTTTACGATCACATGAGGGAGATTATGGCTAACGACCGTGCGCGTCATAATATCCTCCCTTTAAGTAAATTCGGGCTGATGCAGATCACTCGCCAGAGAGTGAGACCGGCCCTTGATATCACAACTACCGAGACGTGTCCCTCTTGTTTTGGAAAAGGGGAGGTGCAGCCCTCGATTCTCTTCACCGATAAATTGGAAGAGAAGCTCGACTATCTTGTGAATAGTTTGAAAGTGAAGAAATTCATTCTTTACATTCATCCTTTTGTGGAGGCTTATGTGAAGAAAGGGATGTTCTCCATTTATGGCAAGTGGAAAAGAAAATTCGGTAGAGGCTTTAAGGTTGTAGCTGATGAGTCCATAGCATATCTCGAATACCGGGTAATCGACCAGTCGGGAAAAGAAGTGGATCTCAAGGAGGAAAGCGACATGAACTCAAGCCAGAGCAAAAACAAAGTGAGAATCAAGAATCGAGACAATGAGGATAATTAGTCTTTGATCCTTATGTAACAAATTTCGGGGCATCCGTGAAGATGCCCCGATTTGTTGTTCTGAAGATATCTTTAGATTGGAGAATATGATCATTAAGGAAAGTTTATCAATGCACCAATGATTTGAGGAAATCAGCCACGATGAAAGTGGACCCTCCGACATAAATGATGTCATCTTTCCCCTTCTCTTCCTGAATGGCCTTCCATGCTTCCTCCACACTCGGGTATTTCCGTCCTTTAAGACCATGTGCCTCGAATTTTTCCAGAAGTTGATTTTCCGGCAGCGCCCGAGGTATATCAGCTCTTGTTAGATAATATTCAGCTTGAGCGGGAAAGATATCGAGAATCTCGTCAATTGCTTTGTCGGCCACAAATCCTATCAGCATCCTCAGTTTTGAATTTTCAGGCGCAATGGATTTTAACTTCTCGAGCTGACTGATATTTATCCTGAGACCTCCTATATTATGTCCCGTATCGCAGATTGTGATTGGAGATCGGGAGATTACGCTCCATCTACCGTAAAGGCCGGTGCTCTCCGCAGCTTTCGCCAAGCCATTCTTTATGCCATCTACAGGGAGATCGAGACCTTCTTCACTAAGTATTTTTATTGCCGCTATGGCAGTAGGAATATTCTTTTTCTGATATTCTCCGGCTAAATCGACCTCGATTTCTCCTAACCAGTCAGATTCAGCTTCCCATCCTGAAAAATCGCTTTTTAATTTAAATCCGTCAACTTCGGGATTCCGATATACTTTGGTGAGTGGAGATCCTTTCTCAAGTGCTTTCATCAGGAAAACAGATTCGGTATCCTCGTCAGCCTCTCCGATCACCACAGGGATTCCTTCCTTGATAATACCCGCTTTCTCGGCAGCTATCTCACGGGGTGTATGGCCCAGAAATTGTGTATGGTCAGGAGAGATATTGGTTATTACACAAAGAATCGGATGAATGATATTTGTGGAATCGAGACGCCCCCCCATACCGGTCTCAATCACTGCATAATCCACATCTTCTTCAGCAAACCAACAGAAAGCCATCATCATTGTGAGTTCGAAGAAAGAAGGACGGTCGCCTGTATAATCGCAATTTTTCCATTTCTCCACAAATTCCACCACTTTCTCCTTAGGAATCATCTTTCCGTTGATTTTTATTCTCTCTCTGAAGTCGATAAGATGAGGCGAGGTATAAAGAGCGGTTTTATATCCACAAGCTTGAAGCACGGATGCTATAATATGGGAGGTGGATCCTTTTCCATTTGTTCCTGCTATATGAATGGCCTTGAGCTTCTTTTCCGGATTTCCGAAATATTCGCTCAGTCTTTCCACTCTTTCAAGTCCGGGCTTATATGCCGCTGCTCCGACACGCGAGAACATCGGAAGTTGGGAATATAGATACTCCAGAGCCTCTTTATATTTTTCTTCCATGATTTTGCAGTAATCTTTACTTCTTGGATTTCATTCATTAATTGAATGATACTTAGATCAATAGTATATTAAAAAACCTGTTATCCCTGCAAGTATGATTATAAGAATGGGATGAATCTTTATCTTTTTCCCTTTGAAAGGTATGGCGAAATAAGCCAACACAAAGGAGATGGCACAAATGGCTATATTAGTCCATAATTGCCAACTTATCCCCTTAGGATTAAAGTTGGCATTATTCATAAGCATGATTGCCGCCGATGCTATCAGACCCACTACAACAGGACGAAGCCCGGAAAAGATAGCTTTGATTGCACCGCTCTCCTGATGACGGCGTATAAAATGCGAGGAATAAAGCACCAACAGGAAGGAGGGAACCGTTACAGCCAATGTGGCGAGAATAGATCCCAAGATCCCCCACCACCAACCGGTGAGTTCCGGCGATACCACCTGAGGTGCCACGTATCCGATATAGGTTGCCGAGTTGATTCCAATTGGTCCGGGAGTCATTTGCGATATCGCCACGATATCGGTGAACATAGTTTCGCTTATCCATCCCGGAGTCACCACGGCTTTTTCCACAAGCGACAGCATCGCATAGCCCCCTCCGAAGCCGAAGATTCCTATTTTAAGATAGGCCCAAATAAGTTTCAGATAGAAATTCATATCTATAATTTTTGTGGATTATTTCTTACTCAGATTATGTTGCGACCATTTCCAGATACCGAATCCGCCTAATGCTCCGAGCACGATATAGAGAATCGGGTTTGACACAGCTCCCATGTCAAGAGAAATCATCAGCGCCACTACCAAAGGAATCCATACCGTGCGCCATTTAAGCTTTGCCGCTTTAGCCGATGTTATTACCGGAGCGATGATGAGGGCCACCACTGCCGGACGAATACCCATGAAGATAGAGGAAATCACCCGGTTGTTTTTTATAATGTCAGGAGTAAGGAAAATGGCTATTGCAAGAATAATGAGAAAGGAGGGTAGGATGGTTCCCAAGGAGGCGATGATACTTCCGCGGGTGCCTCTGAGTTTGTCGCCGACGGAAGTGGCGATGTTCACAGCCAATATACCCGGCATCGATTGGGCAATCGCCAGAAGATCAAGAAAGTCGTCACGATCAATCCAATGGTATTTGTCCACAATCTCGCGCTCGATGATGGATATCATAGCCCATCCTCCTCCGAATGTGAATGCACCGATTTTAAAAAACGTGGTGAATATAAGCCATAATGAGGAATTGTTCATCTCTTTTCAAAAGTGTTGGTTTGAATGGCAAAATTAATAAAATCCTGTGGATTTAGAATGAAAAAGCCGTCCTAACTTTTATGTCGGGACGGCTTTTTTAAACTTTAGACTATATCAATACTTATGGTCGCTCTTCTCAAGAGCTTCGGGAGAAAGTTTCTTCTTGTCCATAGAATACCACACATAGGCGATATAACCTAATACGAATGGAACAAGAATGGAAACTATCGACATAACCTTCAAAGTAAATTCCGATGAGGAAGCATTTACAATGGTGAGAGAGCTGGAGGGATCAGTGAGGGAGGGATAGAATGGAGTATTGTTGAATCCCGCCACGCAAAACAGTGACACTACCACAAAGAAAGTGCCGGTTCCTGTCCACCAGATTCCTTTAGTATATTTCTTGGAGAATACGGATCGTCCCCAGCCCATCAGAACCAGTGCTACACCCAGCAGCAACATAATGGCTGCTTGCCAGATTGTGCAGTAATTGTGGAAATACTTAAAGGGTTCCTCTTCTACCACGGTGGATCGGAAACTGTCGGAAATGACAGTGTAACCTGTGGCAGTGAGAAGCATTGCGAGAAACCATAAGAAGAATACCACGAATATTCCACCGTTTACAAGAGCTTTTGCTTTAAGAGTTGAGAAGAATGAAGGATCATCAACGATATTATTCATCATATAGAGACATGCCTGCATTCTTGCAAGGAAGAGTACTGCCACACCGAGGATGAGGTTTTTCCAGTTGAATATAGCTTCGAATCCATGAGAAGGATTGTCCCAGTGCGACACTACAGGCGCAGCCCCGTCGAGGAGAGAACCGCGGCTCACTGTGAAGCTACCTCCGAAAAAGAACATCGATACAGCCACACCTAAGAGAATACATCCCACACAACCGTTGATAAATAGGAAAATATCGTATGTGCGTGTGCCATACACATTCCCTTTCTTACGGCGGAATTCGTAGCTTACGGCCTGGACAATGAAACTGAACAGGATGCAAATCCAAAGCCAGTAGGCACCTCCGAAACTTGTGGAATAGAATAGAGGGAAAGAGGCGAACATCGCACCACCGAACACTACCAGAGTAGTGAAGGTGAGCTCCCATTTCTGCCCCATGGAATTCACAATGAGGTCGCGGCGAAGGTCGGACCCTGCATTCAGAAGCATCGATTGTCCACCCTGCACAAATAATAGGAATACAAGCACACCGCCCAAAACAGAGACGATCAGCCACCAATAAGCTTGAAAAAATTCGAGTGTCATATCTTTATGCTTTTGAAGTTGAGAGATTCTTTTGGGATTCTTTGCTGATTTGTCGGCACATGATGCTCACCTCTGCAATCAGCAGAACTGTGAATACCACTGCAAATAGCCAGAATGTCACTATCACTGACGAAGCCGGGATGTCGGATATCGCGGCTTTTGTGGGAAGAAGGTCTTGCACTGTCCATGGCTGACGACCCACTTCGGCCACAGCCCATCCTGCTTCGGAGCAAACCCACATCAATGGAACCGACAGCATGGCAATCCACTGAATCCAAGTGGCTTTCTCCATAAGATGTGTGCGATACACAAGGAATAGTACCACCACGAAGAAGAGAAGGAAATAGCCTCCGAGGAAGCACATGATTCGGAATGTCCAGAAAGTTACACCAACAGGAGGAATGGCTTCTTTCACATTGTCGAAATATCCATAGCCGAAGAATTGGAAATTCTTGGCAAGCTCATCTTTTGCAGCCTGCATGGCAGAGGTATCACCTTTTTCCATAGCTGCGTCGTAGTTGCGCAGAGCCGCCTGAGCAAGCTTTCCGCGTTCGATTCTTTCAGCATAGGAGATGGTATTGACAGTATCACCGTTGATGATGTCGCGGCCTTCGATTATATCGGTGATGCCGGGTATGAAGGCATTGGCATCATGGCGACCCAGAATAGAAAGCATTTTGGGAATGGCAATCTCGAAAATGTATTCATTTTCATCGTTATCCCAGTCTTTATCGGGATTGAGGATAGCCACTGCAGTGAATCCCTGACCCTCCTGACCATGGTAAAGACCTTCCATGGCTGCTAATTTCATTGGCTGATGTTTGGTTACCTCCACCGCAGATCCGTCACCGGTGTACATGGTGAGGAGGAGTCCTGCAAGACCAAACCATGCAGCCGACTTGATAGATAGGAGAGCAAATTCCTGATTGCGTTTTTTCCATAGGAACCAGCAACTCACTCCAATCACAAACACTCCTGCCAAAGCCCAACCGCTGAATACGGCATGGAAGAATTTATTAACTGCGATTCCGGAGAAGAGATCCCAGAAATTATCCATCACATTTCTCATCTGCTCGGGATCAAATTCCATGCCGACAGGATATTGCATCCATGCATTGGCCACAAGAATCCATAAGGCGGATATTGAGGCACCGATGGCGGTGAGCCATGTAGCGGCAAGGTGGAAACGTGGAGAAACCTTGTTCCATCCGAAGAACATAACGGCCACAAAGGTGGACTCCATAAAGAAAGCGAGTATTCCTTCTATGGCAAGCGGGGCTCCGAAGATGTCGCCCACAAACCAGGAATAGTTGCTCCAGTTGGTGCCGAATTCAAATTCAAGGATGATGCCGGTAGCTACACCGATGGCAAAGTTGATTCCGAAAAGACGCATCCAGAATTTGGTGGCCAAAAGCCATTTCTCCGACTTAGTCTTCAGGTAGAGGCTCTCCATTATCGCCACAAGCACTGAGAGTCCCAATGTGAGCGGAACGAATAGCCAATGGTAGATGGCCGTAAGAGCGAATTGCCAGCGCGACCAGTCCACTACGGTTGTCAAGTCATTCATAGATTTTATTTTTTATAAGGTTGATATTTATTTTGTCAGTTCTTTCCTAACGTGTTCGGCCCGGTCCTGATCGTTGTCATAGTCGCGGGAGAGCAGATTGGGGAAAAAGAGGAGCTTGATCACCACAAAGAAAATGAAAAGCTTGATCAGGATTATAGCCCATAGAGTCTTGCCGACAGTCATCTCCCGGAAGCCGTCGCGATAAAAGACCCATATTTTGTTGAGAGTTTCCATGCGTATTCTTTATTGAGTGGATTTTTAATGGATTGATGGGATTTTGAAGTTTGCTTCCAAAGCTTCAAAAGGGGAGAGCGGGTCAAAACATCAAATAATAGCGAAATTAACAAATTTTTTATTAATTTTGCAATTCCTCCTCAAAAAAATATTGTAATTTTAAGAAAAATAATAAATCGATAGAATCATTATGGCACTCTGGTTTGAATGTAAGGTGAGATATGACAAGATGATGGAGAATGGGATGGTGAAAAAAGTGAACGAGCCATATCTGGTTGATGCGCTTACTTTTACTGAGGCTGAGGCTCGGATCATGGATGAGATGAAGCCTTTTATCTCCGGAGAATATTCCATCTCTTCCGAGAAGAAGACAAAAATTTCGGAAATCTTCTTCAATGAGGGAGGCGACCGTTATTATCAGGTGAAGGTTAATTTCATCACTCTTGACGAAAAGACCGGTGCTGAGAAGAAAACCGCCACACTCATACTTGTTCAGGCTTCTGATTTTGAGGATGCCTTGAATAATTTCAAGGAGGGAATGAAGGGCACTCTTGGTGATTTTGAGATTGCATCCATCACCGAGACCATGCTTATGGATGTGTTTCCCGCTGATCTGTCCGGAAAATAAATGATTGTCATGTGCCGGATTATAAGTGTCCAATGGAAAATTTATCGCCAATTGAAAAAAATTGAAAAATGAGTATAGCTTCTGAAATAATTCGTCTGCGCTCCGAGCTTCCTGTCGGAGTGGGGCTATGTGCGGTCTCTAAATTTCATCCGGCCTCGGCGATTCGTGAGGCATACGAGGCCGGTCAGAGATGTTTCGGTGAAAGCCGTGTTCAGGAACTTCTGGAGAAAATTCCTCAGCTTCCATCTGATATCGACTGGCATTTCATCGGACATCTTCAGACTAATAAGGTGCGTCAGATCATAGGAAAAGTGGCTCTGATAGAGAGTGTTGATTCCGAAAAACTCCTCTCCCTGATTGATTCAGAAAGCCGCAAGGCCGGAGTAGTGACCAGAGTGCTTATGCAGGTGCATGTAGCACGCGAGGAAACAAAATTTGGTTTTCTGCCGGAGGAGCTTACCGAATATTTCAGGCAGCGTAAATTCGAATCGCTCACCAATACCCACCTATGTGGAGTGATGGGAATGGCCAGTAACACTGATGATGAAGAAAGAGTAAGGGCTGATTTTGCATCCATAGCAGGTATTTTCAGGGATATTACAATCAATATTGCACCCGATTTGCGAGGATTCGATATGGTTTCCATGGGTATGAGTCATGACTGGCCAATCGCTGTGGAGGAAGGGGCCACAATCGTGAGGATCGGAAGTATGATTTTCGGAGATCGTCAATAAACTCTTAGGCCTTTTCGAAGTTTATAATTATATCCCGTCTTAGTGGATAATCAATTATACAAACCTACTTTATAATATTACGACTATGGTGGAGAATTCAACAGACAAAAAGAAAAATTATGCGCTGCCTATTGCAATAATGTTTGCGCTCTTCTTTATGATTGCCTTTGTCACCGGTTATCAAAATCCCTTGGGATCGGTGATAGAAAAAATGTCGAATGGAAATAAGCTGATGTCACAGTTAGGCACGTTCGCCAATTTCATTGCATACGCGTTTATGGGTTATCCTGCCGGTATTCTGTTGCAGAACAAAGGCTTCCGTGTCACGGCCCTTTATGCCGTCACTATCGGTTTCATAGGAGTTGCCGTTACATATTGTTCAGGGTTCATAGCCGATGATACCACAGCAGTCACAATCTATCTTATAGGCGCGTTTATCGCCGGATTCTCGATGTGTCTCCTTAATTCGGTGGTCAACCCGATGCTTAATTCTCTTGGCGCGACTCCTAAGCAGGGTAATCAGCTTGTGCAGTTTGGTGGATCCTTCAATTCTTTGGGTGCCACACTCGCACCGGTGATTGTGGGTGGTCTCCTTGGAGGCGCTGCAAGCACCATCTCTTCAGCCAACCCTGTCTTCTATCTGGCTATGGGCATTTTTGCATTGGCATTCCTCGTCCTTTATTTCAGCAAGCTCCCGGAATCGGAAGATCTCGGAAAGAAGAAAGAGAAAATCAAGGTTGCAAAGGCCTTCACCTATACCAACTTCACATTCGGAGTGCTGGCAATTTTCTGCTATGTAGGTCTTGAAGTTGGAATCGCCAACTGGACTCTTCAATATCTTGAGAAATCGCAGGATGTTATCTCCAATAACGTGATGGAATCTGCCGCCATAGCCGGTACTGTGGTAGGTATCTACTGGCTTCTCATGCTTGTAGGTCGATTGATCGGGGGAGTTGTAGGAGGAAAGATCTCATCCAAAGTCATGCTTACGGTGGCTGCACTTGGAGTGATGGCTCTTCTCGCAGTGGGTATCTTCACGTCAGAGACCATAGTTGATTTTATCGGGTTCAGTTCAGCTGAATTCAGTTTCGGCCTTGTAAAGATTCCTTTGAACGCCGTCTTCTTCGTGCTCTGCGGATTCTTCGCCTCAGTGATGTGGGGTGCAATCTTCAATCTTTCTGTGACCGGTCTTGGAAAATATACTGCCGTAGCTTCCGGTATATTTATGGTGATGGTATGCGGTGGAGGTGTCTTCCCGGCTATACAGTCGCTGATCGCAGCCAAGTCGATAGTGGCAAGCTTCTGGCTTCCCTTCTGCCTGGCAGCATATATCTGCATCTATGCATTGTTCCTTTCGCGTCCCAAGAATTCAGCCGGTCTTCCGGAGGCACCCGAGATTCTTGAGGAATAGAATTGATGACATACATATATCGGCTACTGTGCCGGTAATATAATAATAGCTGCGGGTTCCGACAAAACGTAACCCGCAGCTTTAGCTTTCGGCATATACCATTAATAAATATACAACTTTCAGTACATACACAACTTTAATCGTATTAAAGTTGTCGGATTCAATATTCCTTATTATCTTTGTCGGCAGAAACGAATAAGATTCCAAAATCGATAATATGGACGTAAAAGTAATGAACGAAGCCGCCGATAATATCCGTGTGCTTATCACGGAGATGGTCGAGAAGGCTAAGTCAGGTCACCCGGGTGGCGCTATGGGCGCGGCCGACTTTATCAATGTGCTCTATTCCGGATTTTTAGTATATGATCCCGAGGATCCGCAATGGTTTGCCCGCGACAGATTTTTCCTTGACCCGGGCCACATGTCACCAATGCTTTATAGCGTGCTCGCTCTTTGCGGCAACTATTCAATCGACGATCTGAAAAATTTCCGCCAGTGGGGCAGCGTTACTCCCGGACATCCTGAAGTGGATTTTTCCCGTGGTATCGAAAACACTTCAGGCCCTCTTGGTCAAGGTCATGTCATGGCTGTGGGAGCTGCTATCGCAGAGCGATTCCTTGCTGCCAAATTCGGTGAAGTGGTGTCGCACAAGACCTATGCTTTTATCTCCGACGGAGGTATTCAGGAGGAAGTGTCCCAAGGCGCAGGGCGTATCGCGGGCCTACTCGGACTCCATAATCTAATCATGTTCTACGATGCAAATGAAGTGCAGCTCTCCACTCGTGTCGAGGAGGTGACAGGCGAGGACACAGCGGCCAAGTATCGCGCTTGGGGCTGGAATGTGCTTGAAGTGGATGGTTGCGATCCGGTAGCCATAGCCGGCGCGTTGATGACTGCCGTCGAAGAGAAGGAACGTCCCACTTTGATTATCGGCCGGACTGTGATGGCTCGCGGTGTGATAGGCAAGGATGGCAAATCTATGGAGGGAGCCGTATCCACTCATGGACAACCGTTGTCGGCGGCCGGAGCCGATATCGAGGCAACCGTTAGAAATCTTGGCGGTGATCCCGGGAACGCATGGATCATCCGTGAGGATGTAAAGAAACTCTATGCCGACAGGAAAGAGGAGCTCCGCAAGATTGTGGCCGCTCGTCGTGAGGAATACCGCAAATGGGCAGAGGTTAATCCGGAGAAAGCCAAGACTCTTCAGGATTATATTGACCTTAAGATTCCCGCAATTGATTGGGATGCCATAGAAATCAAACCCGGAATGGCAAGCCGTGCAGCTTCCCACAATGTGCTCAACTATCTCGCCGACCATATCGGAAATATGATTGTATCAAGCGCCGACCTTTGCAACTCCGATAAATCGGAGGGTTGGTTGAAAAAGACCGGTGTGATCACGAAGGACAGCTACGGCAATGGATTTATTCAGGCCGGTGTTGCCGAGCTCACAATGGCTTGTCTTATCAACGGTATCGCACTTCATGGCGGAGTGTTCGGTGCATGTGCCACATTCTTCGTATTCAGTGACTATATGAAACCGGCAATCCGTATGTCGGCACTAATGCGTCTCCCCGTGAAATTCATCTATTCCCACGATTCTTTCCGTGTGGGAGAGGATGGCCCCACTCACGAGCCCATAGAGCAGGAAGCCCAGCTGCGTATGCTTGAGCAAATCAAGGGTATTGACGGCAAACCGGCGATGCTTGTGCTCCGTCCTGCTGATGCAGCTGAGACTATCGCCTGCTATCAGCTCGCTATGGAAAATCTTTCCACTCCCACTGCCTTGATTTTCTCTCGTCAGAATCTTGAAGATATCCCCGGAGAGAATCGTCGTGAGGAGGCTAAAAAAGCAATCCGGGGTGGTTACGCAGTATATGATGTGGAGAATCCTGACATCATCCTTGTAGCCAACGGAAGCGATGTGGTTCTGCTTTACCATGCTGCCGAGGAGCTTGCAAAAGAGGGTGTGAAGGCAAGAGTGCTCTCCATTCCTTCGATAGGACTCTTTAAAGAGCAGCCTGAGGAATACCGTGATGCGCTTCTTCCCGACGGAGTGAAGATTTTTGCTCTCACTTCCGGCATACCCACTACGATGTTCCCTCTGATGAAAGGTGACTATGAAGTGATGGGGCTGGAACGTTTCGGCGCATCTGCACCTGCAAAAGTGCTTGAGGAGAAGTTTGGATATAACGTTCCTGCCGTCCTCGCACGCATCAAGGCTTTTATTCAGCGTTGAGTGTTTAGATAGAATGAAATTGTTAAAGACCCCTGTTCTCCGACATTTGTTAATGCCGGCGAACAGGGGTTTTAAGACAATTATATATGTGCAGTTTATGTTCGGAACCTCTAGAATAGTTGGAATATAAATTCATCATCAGAGAATTATAGGGTAAGTTCAACCCCTCTTCGGGGGTAGAGGGCATGATATATGATTTACCGGTGGTAGGCTCGTTCCTCGCCAACCATCGGCTAACCAAAATATAACCACTCCGTGGTAAACCATCCGGAAATCTTTATCTCGTCATATTTCATGATCTCTATGGTAAACCATCCGGAAATCTTTATCTCGTCATATTTCATGATCTCTGTGGTAAACCATCCGGAAATCTTTTTCTCGTCATATTTTATGATCTGCTGAGTCCATACAGTGTCTTTTGATGTCTTATATATTGCCTTTACCCCGGAGGGGTTCAACCTTTGTAAACCCGGGGTTGGCGAGGAACGAGCCTACCCCGGGTTACCATATATCACACCCTCTACCCCCGGAGTGGGGTTGAACTTTGATAACTATTGACAGAAGAGATAGTTGTCGGGCGCGTTACATCTCAAATAGTTCCGAGTTTTGTTAAATTCTCTGGGATTAAGAAAAGAAAGAATCTAAATAGTATAAATTTGATAGGTTATTTCGTAATCGGATTGGCGATTTCAGGAAGTTCTACACAAATCCTTTCTTTTGATACGGGATGAATGAATTCTATTTTATGGGCTTGCAAGGATATACCTCCATCCGGATTACTCCTCCGGGCCCCATATTTAAGGTCTCCCTTTATCGGGTGTCCCATAGCTGAAAGTTGACAACGTATTTGATGCTTGCGGCCTGTGAGGAGATTGACTTCAAGAAGTGTATAGCGGTCGCCTACGGCAATGGTCTTGAATTTAAGTTTGGAGAGTTTTGCCTCCGGATTTGTCGGCTTAGCGATGAAAGTCTTGTTGATACGGCCATCTGATACCAGATAATTTTCGAGATAACCGCTTTCTTCAGTCACTTTCCCTTCAACCAAAGCGTGATAAGTTTTGTGAATCTCTCCATCTCGAAGCATTTTGTTAAGCCGTTCCAATGCTTTGGACGTGCGGGCAAAAATAACGAGACCTTCCACAGGCCGGTCGATGCGATGCACCACACCGCAGAACACGTTGCCCGGTTTATTATACTTTTCCTTTATATATTCCTTCACCATCTCGGATAGGGGAGTGTCTCCTGTCTTGTCGCCCTGCACAATCTCACCGACGTCCTTATTAACTATTATTATATGATTATCTTCGTAAACAACTTCCATGAAGAGTATAGACAATTAAGAAAAAGAATGGATATAAAAAAAGACGCTTTAAATAAAGCGTCTTAGTTAGTGGCGGGGGCAGGACTCGAACCTACGACCTTTGGGTTATGAGCCCAACGAGCTACCACTGCTCCACCCCGCG
>CAMWUJ010000042.1 GCA_947177405.1 uncultured Porphyromonadaceae bacterium
GTGGATGTAATTTTTGCCTCATTTTATTTGGATTTTAATATAGTTCGTTGTTTAACTTCTTCCAATAGATATTGACCTTTCATGCTCCCCTTACGCTATCCCCATCAGTTCTATGTCGAAGATGAGGGTGGATCCTCCGGGAATACCGGGTTGATTCATCTTTCCATAGGCTTGCTCGGCAGGGATATATACCTCCCAGCGGTCACCGACATGCATCTGCTGCAATGCAATTATCCATCCCGGAATCAGGTCGCGCAGCCGGAATGCCGGGGCCACACCTCCACGACTGCTGTCGAATGTTTTGCCGTTTATTGTCTTTCCCACATAATGAGCCGTAACCACACTCCCGCGATTGGGCGTTGCGCCTCCTTTTCCTTTCTTTATCTCCTTATAAAAAATACCTTTGTCGAGAGGCTTCACTCCCGGTTCCTGCGCTTTGGACTGAAGCCATGCCCGATTCTTTTCTACATATTCCTGTTTTGCCATAATTTACTTACCCATTATCAGTTTCACTTCCTTTTCATCAACGGATAAACACGCCCGAGCACCTTCCACCAGAGGGAGATTTTCCTTCACATGCCCCACCGGGAAATCAAAAGCCACCGGCACTCCCGCTATCCCCTCCCTCAGAAGGAAATCTGAAATCATATCCTCCATTCTTTCGTAGTTACGGTCGGCACGATATTCCGTGAAACGTCCCACAATAAGGCCATTCACTTTCTCGAAACCTCCCGATAGAAGAATATGATAAAGCATACGCTCCACGGCATAGATGGCTTCGGATATATCCTCGATAAAAAGGATCACTCCCTCGTCAAGTATATCGAATCCGGTGCCGAACAGACCGTTAAGCACAGCCAAGTTGCCCCCTACAAGCCTTCCTTCGCCCTCACCTCTTATATTATAGTTATGGGGCCGTACAGAATATTCCAACGGGAAATCCCCACGGAGAATCTTCATCAACGATTGGTTGGCGAAATCTTCGTGCCCCTCTTCGGCGAGTTGTTTCGCCATGGAGGCATGCACCGAAGCCACCCCGGCTTTCAGCATCATGGCATGGAGGGCAGAGATATCCGAATACCCGATGAGCCATTTGGGATTGCGTTGCAGAAGCTCCTCCGGGATATGCTGCAGCAGATGCACGGCCCCATAACCTCCGCGGGAACATAACACGGCACGTATCTCAGGATTCTCCCATGCCGAAAGAATATCGGCTAAACGGTTCTCCGCACTTGATGCATAGCTGCCCGAGGCCGGACCTTTGGCATGGGGCATCACCTCCGCTTCATATCCCTCACGGGCGAAAAACTCGACAGCTCCGTCGATATATTCCTCTTTCACAGGAGAGGAGGGAGAGATCACAGCTATCTTATCCCCCTTTTTAAGACTTTCGGGAAAAATCATATTCAACACTATCTTTTAAATGGGATTTAAAATCCCATTACGTTGATTCCGGCCTCTCTCACCTTACCGGCTATCCTCTCTATCTCCTCTTTCTCCACTTTCTGCAGATTCTCTTCGGGAGTGGAACGGTCAAGGCTATAAAGCATCACTTCCTTGGGTCCTATCTCCTTATAAGCTTTCAGAAGCGCGTCTATTTCCTCGGGAGTGGTATTGTCCACCTTGCGGCCCTGATGAGTGCCTCTCAGAAGCATAGTTTGTATAATACCCGTGCCGGAGAATTGTTTAAGTGCCTCTACAAGACGATCCACAGTAAATTCCTTCGAGGCCGGCTGGTCGATCAGCCGCATGGTGGGATCGATGGCGGAATCGAGTTTAAGTATATTATTATCCACCTTCTTCAATGCTTCGGCCACCATGGGATCAAAGATACGGGTGGAATTGGTGAGCACCGATACTTTGGCATCGGGATAATATCTGTCGCGCAATTCGAGTGTGTCATCAATCACTCCTCCGAATTCAGGATGAAGAGTGGGCTCGCCGTTACCCGAAAAGGTGATAACATCCAGGGGATCTCCGTTGGAATGCATCTCCGAAAGTTTTCTTTCAAGGTCCTCCTTCACTTTCTCGCGTGAGGGCAGACCAGCTTTCCCGGCGCCTTGCGCGTTATATCCGGCCTCGCAGTATATACAATCGAATGAACACACTTTCCCATCGGCCGGCATGAGATTAATCCCTAACGATGTGCCCAGTCTCCGGCTATGGATGGGGCCGAAGATAGTGGAATGAAATAATATTGTCTGATCTTTTGCCATACACTATTCAGAATTGAGAATTAAGAAATGATAGTCTTAGACCTCATTCATTTTCCGGTCAGGAGGCTCTTCAGGTCATGAAGAGTGGTGAGGGCCTGCAGCGGAGTGAGGTTGTCGATGTCGATTCCGAGCAACCGGTCGCGGATCTGGGAGAGCAGCGGGTCATCAAGCTGAAAGAAGGAAAGCTGATATCCTTCGCGGGCTTCCCCGAGCCCTTTCATCCGTTTCCCCGCCCCCCTTGCTGTTTTGGTGGAATCATCGCCGCTCTCTTTGGCAGATGCCTCAAGACGTGCAAGTACCTGATTAGATCGCTTCACAATCGAGGGTGGCATACCGGCAAGCTTGGCCACATGGATTCCGAAGCTATGGGCCGAACCTCCCGGCTCAAGCTTGCGCATGAATACCACCTTCCCGTTTGCCTCTTTCACCGATACATTATAATTGACCACTCTCTTGAAACTCTTCTCCATCTCATTTAGTTCATGATAATGAGTTGCGAAAAGGGTTTTGGGCCTGAATCTACCGTTCTCATGGATATGCTCCACTATGGCCCACGCAATGGATATGCCATCGTAGGTGGATGTGCCGCGTCCCAACTCATCGAAGAGTATCAGCGATCGGGCACTCATATTGTTTAGGATAGCGGCTGCCTCATTCATCTCGACCATAAAGGTGGATTCGCCTGATGAGATGTTGTCGCTCGCACCAACGCGGGTGAAAATCTTGTCCACAATTCCAATCGAAGCGCTTTCAGCGGGCACGAAACATCCGATCTGCGCAAGGAGTGTGATCAGTGCGGTCTGCCGCAGAAGAGCCGACTTACCACTCATGTTCGGACCGGTGATCATCATGATCTGCTGCCTGTCGGAGTCGAGGGTGACGCTGTTGCTGATATAGGGTTCTCCGGCAGGGAGACGACGCTCGATCACAGGATGCCTCCCTTCGCGGATTTCAATTACCATACTGTCGTTGACGTCCGGGCGCACATATCGATATTGCTCCGACACTTCCGCGAAAGATAGCAAGCAATCTATATGGGCCACCACCGCGGCATTCTCCTGTATGTCGCGGATGTAGCGTGCCGTGCCCTCCACGAGCTGACCGAAGAGACGGTTCTCTATTGCGGCTATCTTCTCCTCGGCGCCCATGATGCGGTCTTCGTATTCCTTAAGTTCCTGAGTGATGTAACGCTCGGCGCTCACCAGGGTCTGCTTGCGTATCCAGGTGTCGGGCACCTTATCCTTGTGGGTGTTGCGAACCTCGATATAATATCCGAACACATTATTGAATGATATCTTCAGCGACGGGATACCGGTAGCCTCGCTTTCACGGTCGCGGATTGCATTGAGAGCCTCCCGGCTGTGACTGTGGAGAGATCGGAGTTCATCGAGTTCAATATCCACTCCCCATGCGATTGCCCCGGGGCGCCCTGCCACTGCGGGCGCATCCTCGCTTATCACTTTCGATATAGTGGCGGACAACTGGCTCACATCAGTCATACGTGCAGCATACCCTTTCAGGAGATCCGAGTCACACTCCTCCAGAACTCTGCGTATTTGGCCGCAGGCTTCGAGAGCGTCGCGTAAACGAAGGAAGTCGCGAGGTGCTATCCTCTTTGCCGATACCTTGCCGCCGAGACGTTCGAGATCACCGATACCTCGCAGGGCAGCGGATATGCGTTCGCGGGTGTCGGGATCACGGAAGAAATATTCCACTCCGGAAAGACGATTGTTGATTTCCTTGATGTCGAGCAGAGGAAAGGAGACCCATTTACGCAAAAGGCGAGCACCCATGGGAGTGAGTGTCTTGTCGATCACATCCAGAAGGGAAAGACCCTCTTCGGAAAGCGGACGCAGAAGCTCGAGATTACGCAGTGTGAATTTATCGAGATGCATGTAAAGGTTGCGGTCGATGCGTCCTAAGGTAGTGATATGCGATATATCGGTATGCTGGGTTATGTCGAGATAATGCAGCAGCGATCCTGCGGCTATAACTGCCTCGGGCATCCCGTCGAGTCCGAAACCCTTTAGCCCGGAGGTGCCGAACTGACGGGTGAGACGGGTCTCGGCGGCATCGGTGGTATATACCCAGTCATCGAGATCGAATGTGGCGCATTTATAGCTGAAATTCTCCTCGCAGAAAGCGCGTGTGCCGTTCATTCGCAACAGCTCTTTGGGTGCTATATTGGTGAGGAGCTTGTCGATATATGCGGGCTCACCTTGCGCGCACAGGAATTCACCGGTGGAGAGATCGAGGAAAGCCACTCCTATCCCTCTTTTGCTCACATGGATTCCGGCCAGATAATTGTTCTCTCTGGCCGACAGGGAATTGTCGTTGAGGTTTACACCGGGAGTGACAAGCTCGGTGATACCGCGTTTCACAAGCTTTTTGGTTAGCTTCGGATCTTCGAGCTGTTCGCAGATGGCCACTCTCTTTCCGGCTCTCACCAGTTTTGGGAGATACGAATCAAGAGCATGGTGAGGAAATCCGGCCAGCTCCACGTATGCTGCCTTACCGTTGGCCCGGCGAGTGAGGGTGATACCTAAAATCTCCGAAGCGGTTATGGCGTCGTCGGAGAATGTTTCATAAAAATCGCCTACACGGAAAAGAAGGATCGCATCGGGATGCTTCTTTTTCATTTCGGCATATTGTGCCATCAAAGGAGTTTCAGCTATTTTTGCCATCTGTCGTTACAATTCCTGTTTCAACGACAAAGAAACAAAAAAATTCTGAATAATTGAAGATGTTTAAACATATTTTGTCAATTGAAAAATGTGTATTATTTTTGTGAACCGATGACTTTTCTCAATTTCAGGGATATAATTTTAAAAAATCATACATGCTTGAAAAGAGGTATATAAAGAGATTAGACAGTTTTTCAAGGGCTTTTGCCCGACTTAAGGATCTTGTAGAGATGATTTCAGGAAGCGAAACATACTCTCTTTTTTCAGAAGAAAAGATTTCTATGGAAGTGGAGATCGTAAGGGAAGCACTGATAAAGCGGTTTGAATTCACACAGGAACTCTCTTGGAATCTGCTTAAGGATTATATGTCATATCAGGGAGAAACGGATATGACGGGCTCCCGCGATGTTTACCGGAGAGCCTTGAAGTTAGGACTTATATCCGATTCCGGGTGGATGAATATGATTTTAGACAGGAACTTGTCGGCTCATGATTATAATGATTCCAAGTCGAAAGAACTCGCAAAACGTATTGTGGAGGTGCATTTCCCCTTGTTAGAAAAACTATATGCCGACATGACTAAAATAAAGATAAATGATACAGCGGCAGACTGCGAATGACACAGGCCTTTCGGAAGAGGTCCTTTCCAAACTTCTGGAGGCCATATATGAGTGTGAGAAGGTGACGGAAGTGATTCTTTACGGATCAAGGGCCAAAGGGGGGTATAAGGAATTTTCTGATATAGACCTTACACTGAAAGGGAATGACCTTGAAAGAGGTGATCTCTATCCGATTCTTGAACGTATCGATGACCTTTACCTCCCCTATGAGATTGATCTGTCGATATACCGGGATCTTGAATACCAACCCCTGATCGAGGAGATCGACAAATTTGGAATATGCCTGTTATAAGATTGGGTGAGGTAGTAGCTGTTCTTTTGAACATTTGTTGCTCTACCTTCAGAATAACCGGCCATTGTATTCGCGATCAAGGACTCTATAATGCTGCTATGTGACGCAGTTTCTTTAATCGATCCATAAACGAAGCGTCTTGCTGAATAGTTATCATATTGTATTTGGTCTGAAGACGCATCAGAGGTTCGGAATCTATCCCCAACACGGCCTCAAACAGTAACGCTGTCTTTTCAGTGAGTGGTCTATGGCCATTTAATATCTCATTTAATACGGTATATCTGATTTCCATGTCCTTAGCTAACTTCCTTTGAGATATTCCTCGATATTCAAGTTCCTCTTTCAGAATAGATCCCGGGTGTGTTGGGAAAGCCGGTGTAAGTTTATTGGCAACCATATCCCCCTGTTTATGTTCCATATTCTATTTATTTATAATGATTCGACAATTCCGTTATGTTGCAAATAGAGGCTATAATTTCTGAATCCTTAACTATTTCTTCAAATTCTATACGATATTGATCGTTGACCCTGACGGAAGATAATCCTGCCTTATCCCCATTCAGTTTCTCATATCGAAGAGAGTTATACTGAGTCATAGCCATTACATCAGGCAATTCAATCATCAGATCTATCACTTTTATATAACGCTTGACTATCTGGGGTTGAAACCGGTGCTTTTTTCCAGCTTCCCTGAAGACATATAAATCTTTAAGATATTGCTTATCAAATCTAACCTCCATTGCTTTGTCATTTCATCGCAAAAATACTAAAACAAATTGAATTCACAAAAAAAGTGAATAACAAACAGTTTTATTATGGAAGACTATTTGCGTTGCTTTTCCGCTATAATGCAAGCTCTGCTCGTTCCCGCGTGGACCAAAGCTCCGAAAAATTCTGCGTACGGATCCTTCTTAATCATTTTGATATGACTAAAAGAGTCCGTACGGAGGAACTATTCACGAGGAACGGGCAGGAATTTACGCAGAAGGAATTGCGTCCGGAGGTTTTAGAATGTTAAGTATTGTATCTTAACACTATCTCATTCCCTTCTATAGTGAACATGACCGTTCCCATTACATACATATCACTACTATCCTTCTTAAATCCAAACTGAGTGGCTGATTTTATGAATTCATCGCGACTGGAAATGTTGGGGAATATGAAAGTAACAAAATAACAAAAATTGTCATCTGTTCGAGATGTTAAACTCACAGATAAACCATTTTTATTATACGTATCTTCCCTGCATATTTCTTTTATTTCCTCTCCCAACTCCTCATCCCAGTCAGATAATTCTGTTGTCTTGGAAGATGATAATTCAAACCCATTATTCTTTAGAATGGAAGGAATATCCTTTTTCATATTTACCCCGGGAAAATCAGGATCAGGATAATCTATATATAAAATCGAACTGACATCAAAGCCATTCACTGCTCCTGACTGTGCCTGTGCCGGCACACCGGTCATTACTGCCATCAGCAGGCAGAAACTCACCAGAATAAAATTAATTGTCTTTTTCATTGATTTATTGTTTATGATATTTACTATCTTATTAACGATATTTTTTTACCGTGTAAGGAATAAATTCAATATGTTGGTTGAAAGGATATTTCACCTCTCAACATCGCAAAGTTAAGCATTTTTTCGGAATTCGATCATTTCAAGATTATGTTTTGGTCCGGCATGTCGTCGCAAAGTTAAAAACAGATTTTTATTCCGTAATCCTTTATCTTATCCAAATCATCCATAACCGGGAAATAATGAATCCATTGCAGAGAATTGATCAATCCGAGTAGGGAATTACCATTTGCCCGGCATTAAGAGATTTAATGGAACCTAAGTAGGAATAATCCTTATGGACGCTCGATAACAGGCTCAGAAAGACGACGGGTGGATGTATCGAAATTTACTCCTATAAGATAGATCTCTTTGCCACTGAGGGTGTCCCGAAGCCAATACTTCTTATCCCTTATCTGTTCCATAGCCGCCCGGGAGGTGGAATCTATTTTAAACTCAAAGATATAGATATAACCCGAGGTCTCGACCTGAAGATCTATCCTCCCGTCGGAGGTCCGATCCTCCATTCGGGTGTAGTGACCCATCAGAGTGAAGAGTAGATAGACTAAATTCTGGAAATGGGACTCCGCTGATCCTTTCTCACTATAGGGTACATCCGCCACAAGACTCTCCATTCTTCTCATGAAAGATTCTATCTTTCCGCTCCGCACATCCCTTACAAAATCAGGAATAGAGAATCCTCGCCTCGATTCTACCTCCGGAACGACATGGCGAAGAAGGTACTCAAGGAATCCGAACTTCACCTCTTCGTTGGGATAATCAAGGATATATTCTTGAAAATCAGGGTCATAATTTTTTATAGTGAGATAGCCCGATTGGTAGAAGGCCGGCATAGGGTCGGAACTTAGTAGTCCCGCTGATTCAAGATAGCGACGTGAAATTACAGAAGGCGCTATCTTGCGAAACGGAAGGTTGCCACACTCAAGAAGATGGAAAAGAAAAGTTGGAGTGCCGGAGTCAAACCAAAAATCACCCATCCTCATATCGGCAAATGCATTGACAATACTGAATGGATTGAAAATATCGGGTGAATGTTGGGAAAAATGATAGCCGTCATATTTTTTTCGAAGCTGCTTTAAAATATCTCCTTTTGAGCATTGCATTATTTTGCTCAGCTCTCCAATCCCATCTTGAAAATAGTGACTGAGTTCCTCGGAGGTTATACCGCAGATTGCGGAGAATTTCTCTGAGAATGAAATATCCCACAAATTATTCAGATCGGAAAAGATTGAGACTTTCGAAAAACGTGCCACTCCGGTGAGCATCGCCATCTCTATATATGCATCCATCGTCTTCATATTCGAATAGAAAGCTTTTAATTGACTCCGGTAAACATCAGCCAATTCCGGACGATGAATTGTATTCAGAAGAGGTTTGTCATATTCATCTATGAGGATTACAACCTTCCTGCCAGTCTTTTCACATGCACGTCGTATAATATATGCGAATCTTTCTTCCGGCGCTCTGTCTTTTTTCTCATCTCCATAGATTATCTCCCAATGCTCCAGATTTGCATTTAATTCGGCAATTAGGGAAGTCTCATCCTTATATTCCCGATTATTCAAATCAAGATGCAGCACAGGGTGTGGCTCCCATTTATCAGTTAAAGATTCAATCGCCAACCCCTTGAAAAGCTCACGACGACCTTGATAATAGGCCTCAATTGTAGAGAGGAGAAGGCTTTTGCCAAAACGTCGGGGACGGGAGAGAAAATAGTAACTCTGATTACTTATAAGCTTATATACATACTTTGTCTTATCTACATATAGATAATTATTCTCCCTCAGTTTAGCAAAACTTTGGATACCGATAGGATATTTCACGCTCTCTGTCCGGTTCATATCACAAAGATAATACTTTAATCTCTATAAATCAATTAAAGATTCGCGATTTAGGCTCAAGACACTAAAATTTCTTAATGCCAGGCTTCTCGACCCAAAGTTAAATATAGATTTTTATTCCACAATCCTTATTCTCATCCAAATCATCCATAACCGAAAATTTTAACAATCTTCTTTCTCCCTTGCCGAATATGATATAAAAATTCGTTTTTATATTGTCTTATTCCTCTGAAATTTGTATATTCGCCACCTAATAGTCTGATAAAGAATATGGAAGAATTGACAAGAGAATCAAAGCCTTATCTTAGTGGCGAGTATGAAGAAATATTCACGGCAAGCTCCACCGGCCTTCTATCTCAAGAAGAGGCGGCTACCTATTCCCAGTCTTACCTTAAGGAGATTGAAAACCGGAGTGCGCTACGCTTTGCAGAAAAGAGAGGAATAAAAGAAGGAATAGAGAAAGGTCGATTGGAAGGTCGATTGGAAGGAGCGATGGCAAAACTAAAGGAGATGGTGAGCGGACTGAGACGCAGTGGTTTTGATAACGACACAATAGCCGGCTTTCTTAATGAATCTCCTGAAACCATCGCCTCTCTTTAGACCTAATCCAATAATTTCTGTTAAAGAACGCCCTCTAATGCCTGAGGAGTAGCTGCAAGCCATAAGGCCCCGTCATAAAGAACAGGGCCTTATTTACTAATGAAGTCGTTTAAACAATGACTTCACTATTTACCTCACAACGTATGAGTTGGTGAATGATATCTTATTATCAGAACTGCTACTATAACAATGCACTATGTCTCCTTTCTTCACATCAAACGGAGCCGAATAGGTATCTGCAAAGTTCTCGGCACGTAATGACTCTCCATTGATTGAGTAATAGATGGTTATATCCTTATCCATGTCGGCGGTAGCCGGGGTGAGATACATCTTATTATTCTGCACACTCATCACCGGGCGACTCACGATTTGGGTCATTTCCGTATGGCGGGCATCCTGACACACCCATAGAAGATAGTTTCTTTCAGTAGCGAATTTATAACACGCCGACCCTCTCGATCCGAAACCAACCTTATCGGGATTTTCATTTGTGGAATAATAATAATTGTTCCGGTCTTCGATTATTTCATCAGTCACAAGGTCGAAAAGAGTATATTCATCATCATACCACACATTTGCGAAATCCACACGTCCGGCTTCACGATTGAACGATTGCGTATGCACCCTCTCCTGCTCGCCATAAATCACCTTCCCCGTATCATCAATCGCAAAAGCGCGGATATAATAATCACTGTCGCCATCAAGATATTTTATTGAATAAAGATACTCCTCACCCGCAATGAACGTACAGTCGATAACCCAAATATTTTTAGTGAATATATAATCCTCGCGACCGGTTTCCTCATGGCTGAAAGGATACTTGATCTCTCCTTCAAAAAGAGCCTGGTCGAAAGTGGTCTGATCATTAATAAAAAGACTTTCAGGCGATTTGCTCACCATCACCCCCTTTCTCCTTATCTTTGTTGCATCGTAGTTATCAATATATCCACCGGCAAGAAAAGGCTGCTGATCTGTTTCAGCCACCAAAGTATGAACATCCAATTCACCATCCTCACCTCCGGGCTGTACCTCGATCCAGCCCTCCTCCATCACCGGGAGCTGAATCTCATAGTTAAGGCTGCTTATCACATAATATGACCCTTTTTTGAATTTTAGGTTGCCTGTAGAAATCTTGAAATTTGTGCCGTTGCGGAAAGTGCCCTCCATATATGCCTCATCCTTATGTCCCTCCTGATAGAGGTTTTCCCGAATATAGGCATAACGGTAAGACTCGAAAGTGAAAAGCGGTTGGCTATCAACTCCGTCGAAATTACTTATTTCCTCTATTTCCTCACTGTTTATGATTAACAAAGAGGAATCATAAATACCGTGCAGAACGACATTTGTATCTCCGGCATGGACAGTAACGGTTTCCTCAAACAACAGTGAGCATCGATCTTGGATAGAAGTTCCATCGGCCTTCGATGATCCTGTGATCTTATACACTCCGGCAGGTAGAGTGACGGGATCATGGTCGGCCCAGCGCCCTGAAACATGATACACAGTAGATGAGCTCATATTTGAGATCTCCAGTTCGTAACCTTCCGCAAGCTGTTCGCCCGATTTCATCTTATCATAGAAAGGGGTGAAAATGCCATAGTCCTCTCCTCCGCGGGTGAACGAATTTCCTTCCGAAAGATCAAGGGTAACGGAGAAATAGACTTTGGCTTCCCCTTCGTCAGCGGGAACTTCCGGCTGATCAGGGTTGAGTTCTTCACAGGAAGTGAGGAACGGTGTCAATCCTAATATGATTAGTGTCAGAAAAAAAGCACTCACGCGTACGGTCGGTTTTCTTGAAAAGTGTTTCATTATGGAAAATATCTGGTTTATAAATAATATATTGCAAATCTTAAGTAACGAGCTCCCATTCGTTTAAACGGCATCAATTAGTCCATACATAATGGAGCACACATTTGCCCGGAGTCTCATCAAGCCACACTCCACAAACATAGCTCCCCTTCGGATGATGATAAACAGTGCCTTTGGCTGCTCCAGGATCAACCACATCATTATTCCCGGATCCTTTCTTGAAACCGGCACTTTTTACACTCTCCATAAATATTTTCTGGGAATGATCATCCCCGAACGTGAACGTAATCTTACCTTCTCCTCCTGAGGTAACTATCTTTATGTTGACAAGTGAATCATTAGTCCACACATAATCAGTCTCGGTACGACCCTCTACATATTCCATAACAGCATCATCATAATATCCGGGAATTTGACGTTTATTGGTGATTTCGTCATATCCTTCATTCTTCAGTACTTTGGATATCTTAGAAAAGTCATTGAACTTCACTCCACCATATTCGGGTGCAACCTTAATGAAATTTTTCAATTTCGGTACTCTCTCCCGAATCAAAGAGTCTGTACGCAATGAATCCAGATTTAACTGTTGGCGAGTCTCTCTCTCAACTTTTTCAATAGAATCAGCCATCTGAATAGAATCATTCACTTGCGAAAGACGTTTTTCTCCTGTAGTCTGACCACAGGATACTATGCATAAACTCGGAATAGCCATCATTGCCATCCCTATCAGAGTTTGGAATATCTTCTTTTTCATAAGATTCAATAATTAAAATGTAAGTCAGTGGTCTAAGTCAGATTGAGTTGCATGGTATCATCCGATAGGCCAGGCGGTTATTAAGACACCAAACCAAATTTTACAACGTTTCCCTTTATATTAATCTCCAACATACCAAGTGAATAGGAAACACTGCTTTGCTTTTTAAATCCGATTTCGGTAGCTGATTTAATGAATTTGTCGCGACTGGAAGTATTCGGAAAAGTTATGGAAAGTTCGCTCATTTCGTAACTCTTGTTTACAGAATACATATAACTTACAGATATGCCGTTTTTCTTATATGTATCCTTCTTGGATTTAATCGGTGTCCTATCCGATGTATATAACTTAGTCGGTGTGGAAGTTGATAATTTAAATCCCAGATTCTTGAGAATGGAGGGGATATTCTCTTTTAAAAATGCCTGAGGATACTCGGAGTAGGGATCCTCTACATTGATTATCGCTCCGGCATCGAAGCCACTCACTATTCCCGACTTACTGCTTCCTGACTGTGCCTGTGCGGGCATAGCGGTCATAACTGCCATCAGCAGGCAGAAGCTCACCAAAATAAAATTGATTGTCTTTTTCATTGATTTAGAGTTTTATTATGTTACTTTATTTCAAAGTCTATTCTTACCGGATCATGGGTAAAAAACAAAAAAGAGCGAGCTATCTTTCAGACAACTCCCTCCTGCGGATTTCCGGACTACCGGTTCTAATAAGTTTCACAAAATGATGCTCATGCTCAGTCTATATTATATCAATAGTCTTAGCTTTCTTACACTATTTAAGTTAAGAAAGCCTCAGTCCATTAATATATAGACCAAGAAAGAGCGTCTCCATGCGTCAACTTGGTGAAAGTGTCCAGTTTTCAGGAGGTGACTGCCAAAACGCTTATTCAATATGTTGGTTGAAAGGATATTTCACCTCTCAACATCGCAAAGTTAAACATTTTTTTCGGAATACCCTCATTTTAAGAATAATTTTTAGTCCGGCATCTCGCTACAAAGTTAAAAATAGATTTTTATTCCCCAATCCTTTTTTCCATCCAAATTGTCCATAACAAAAAGTTTTTATAAAAATTCCCACTTTCGCCCTTACACAATCCAAGTTATAAATTAGACTCCCTTGCTGATTATGATATAAAAATTCATATATTATATTGTCTTATTCCTCTGAAATTTGTATATTTGCAACAAACAATAAGAATTATGGATGAAGAAATCTTCCTGTCTCCACATCCTCTGGAACGTGAATTCATACGTCTGCTCACAGACTTCGGTTTCAAACGCGTGTTCGGCTCACGTAAAAGAGCCGGAATCCTGAAACGATTTCTGAACGCTCTCTTTGAGGGGGAGATGCAGGTCACCAACGTGGAATTCCGTGACAAGGAGATACTGCCCGAACATGAGGGTGGAAAGAAAGTGCTTTACGATATCTATTGCACCACCGATACAGGGAATCACTTCATCATCGAGATGCAACAGGAGGAATCGGAGAACTTCGCCGACCGAATGTTGTTCTATGGTTGCAGGGCAGTGGTGAGTCAAGGGATCAGAGGTGTGGAATATGAACTTGCTCCGGTATATTGCGTGGTACTGACCGACTTCAATATGGATGGCAAGGAGGTAAGGCTACGAAAAGATATGCTTCTTATGGAAAAACACACCCATGAGATATACTCCGATAAACTTCGGTATATATTTCTGGCCCTTCCGGAAGTTCCCCGAGAATGGGACGATTGTGACACTGAGCTGAAGAGGCTCCTTTATCTTATAAAGAATATGGAAGATTTGACAAGACAATCAAAGCCTTATCTTAGTGGCGAGTATGAAGAAATATTCACGGCAAGCTCCACCGGCCTTCTATCTCAAGAAGAGGCGGCTACCTATTCCCAGTCTTACCTTAAGGAGATTGAAAACCGGAGTGCGCTACGCTTTGCAGAAAAGAGAGGAATAAAAGAAGGAATAGAGAAAGGTCGATTGGAAGGTCGATTGGAAGGTCGATTGGAAGGTCGATTGGAAGGTCGATTGGAAGGAGCGATGGCAAAACTAAAGGAGATGGTGAACGGACTGCGACGCAGTGGTTTTGATAACGACACAATAGCCGGCTTTCTTAATGAATCCCCGGAAACCATCGCCTCTCTTTAGTATCTGATCTCTTCCCTATAAGCCAGAGCCCAAATATTGTTTGTCAGATAGGGATAGAGAATTAAACGGATTCTCCTCCTTTATAGACTCCGCAGAGTGACAGGGTGAATTCAATTGACGCTTATTTAGGACGCGTCAGAATATGGAATCCTCACGCAGTTCAAAGATGAACACGGAAATCTTTTTCTATATTCTCCAGTGAAATTAAATGATATGATGCTCGACGAGTGGGAACCTGTCGAAATTGACTATATTAATTATGGGAAAGAGGAGTAAACAGTTGAAGTTGGTGGGCGTTCTTCAGGACTTAGGTTGCCCTTTTGTTAGCCTTTATGTAGATATGGCTAACGAAGAGCTTTATGTCTTCACCCTATTTTCTTCCCCCACTTCTAAAGAAAAAGTATGGTCAGTGGTGAATGTTTCTCCACAAGAAGTTGAATACTATTTAAATGAAAATTTGGGATTGCTTGATCTATATTCCGATAAAAAAGAGGTATGGTATGTTATAAAAACAAATGGAGAATTTGTTTTCTCTGAAGCTTTCCAATTTATTCCTTCTCATAATATGGAGTGTCTAAACAAATATGATCCTGAATTATGTGTGGATGATATTTGGATTGAAACTTTTCTGAAGAGAGTGAAACACAACCATCCTTTGGAAATATATTAATTTAAACTTAAATATGAATAATCAAAGATTTAAGGCTATCGTTGTAAGTTATAGTCCCGGCCCTTTTGAGTATAATAAAGATCTGCGAGAAAAAATTAAATTAGAGTCTCTCAAATTCAGTGTATCATCTCGTTTGCGTTATTCTGAAGATTCAGATTTTGTTGGTCTCCAGATTGATGTTATTGTTGAACATAAGGAGGGGCGATTACTTAACTTTGGGTTTGTTGCCAGCCGCACCTTTGATAATAATTCCGGTCTTATTATGCCTCCCATTGAGCCAGGCAAAATTGCGGATGATATCATTCTTCTGAAAATTAAAAAACGATCCTGAATATTAAGCTATAAAACCCCATAAAATGACGTAATATATGAGCGCCGAGACGAAAAAATCGTCTCGGCGCTTAATTTTTAGGTAAATAATTGGGGCATGTCAAAAATTAGTAGTAATTTTGTATTACGTCTTAGCGTAATATTAGACAAATTATGACACCTCCTGACTGGGCAGTAAAATTCCGTCGTCCCGGAACCGAACTCCGCCGTGTGAATGATGCGCTCTACAAGCTGTATGAGTGTAGTAGTGTATATGACAAGGAAAAGAAACATGCCCGCAAGATTACTGGCAAATATCTTGGCTCCATAACCGAGGCGGGAGGCTTCAAGGAGTCCCGCAAGAGGATTATGGAACGTGAGATTGAGGAATTGAAGTCCGGCAACCCGGCTAATACTCGGGAACCTCGGATTGGAGAAGTCAAGGAGTATGGGCTATCGGATTATATTCTTCAGGAACAAAAGCCGTGTATTGACCGTCTGAAAGAAGTTTTTCCGGAAGATTGGTCGCGTATCTTATCACTGGCTTACTGCTGGTTACGGTTCCAGTCTTCCATGAGGAGGGTAGCCGGTGATTTCTCTGACAGTTTCTTATCGGAGAAGATCGGTACCAGAGGTTTGTCGGACAATGCGTTATCGGGATTTCTACATGATCTGGGTACGCGTCGGGACAAGATTACGGAGTTCATGAGAAGCTATATTGATGCTGATGATAATATTATCTTTGATGGCTCCGACCAGGTTTCAGCATCCCGGTGTATGGACTATCCTCAACTGACAAAAACCAAGAAGGGCACGTTTGATACTGCGGTCAACATAATGTGGATATTCAACTGCGCCAAACATCTGCCTGTATATTATAGGCTTATGCCCGGAAGCATCAAGGACGTGAGTGCATTCAAGGTCTGTATCGAGGATTCAGGCATTCGTAACGGAGTGGCCGTCATTGACAAAGGATTTCAGTCAGCATCCAATATCGAGACGCTTGACCAGCTCGGGATAAAATTCATCATATCGCTAAAGCGCTCCACGAAAGGGCTTGACTATAGCATCTTCGCTTCCAGAACAAACGAGGGGGCAGACGGTGCATTTCTTTACCACAAACGCCCGATATGGTGGAAACGATTCGAGATAGACAGCCATGAAGTATTCCTGTATCTTGACGAGGCGCACCGTAGCGATGAGTCGGAGGATTATATGCGGCGCGTGTTTGACCCCGATAAGGAGGGATACACAATGGAGAATTATAAGGCCAAGGCGTTGCAGTTCGGAACGCTGGCTCTCATGACTACCTCGGGCAAGGATGCCGAGCATGTTTATCTTGACTATAAGACACGTGGAGATGTAGAGCATGCCATCGATGCCTTCAAAAACATTATAGACGCAGACCACTCATATATGCAGGATGAAAAGTCACTTGAGGCATGGACTTTCATTTGCCTGATCGCCCTTCAATGGTACTATGATCTTAGCGAGCGACTAAAAAAATCAGAACTGAGTAACAAGTTTTCTCCGATGGATATGGTGCGTAGCCTTAGCCGAGTGAGGACTGTCAGGGTTGATAAAAAGTGGATTCCCGCTGAGGTAATGAAGAAAGACCGACAGCTTGTCGAAGCCGCCGGCCTTGATATTACGCCTAACTCTGGGATTTTATAGATTAAGAAATAATCCTTCCAAGTTCGGCCTCATTCACTAAAAATTTTAAGGTCGGGACAGCAGATTTAGAGCAAAGTCTGCTATCCCGATCTTAAGAATCATACTGAATGGAGACTAAGTTTTATCTCCAGCCCGGACAATCATCAAAAGCGTATTCTCCTATCCTTGTGTCAGGATTCATTATCGTAATAGAAGATAATTTGTCGCACCCCACAAAAGCACTTATTCCAATCTCTATTACAGAGTAAGGAATAGTAATGGATTCCAACGACTTACACAAGGAGAACGCAAACATACCAATTTTACGTATTGAAGAAGGAAGGGTTATCGAGGTTAGAGAAACACATTGGTCAAATGTCCCATCCTCAATTGCATGTAAGGAATCTGACAAAACAATTGATTCAAGATTACGACAGTAGAAAAAAGCAGAAGTACCAAGCTCCGTAACCGAATCGGGGATAATAATAGATTTTATAGACGTGCTATTGAATGCATTGTCACCTATTGTTATAACAGACTCTGGAATGATTATCGATGTCAGAAAATCACAGCTATGAAAAGCACAAGAGCCAATTTCATTCACTGTATATACAGTGCCATTAGCTGAGATTGTTGACGGGATAATCAACTGTGCAGTTTTTACGGTTAGACCACGTACTACAGCCGTGCGATCATATTTATTTAAATCATACTTAATTCCGTCGAGCACAACCTCTTTTGCCCTTGAATTAAACGATACAAATAAGACAAGACTGCATAGAATTGCCTTGAAAAATGGAAAATATGACTTTTTAGGTTTCATAATTAATTGTTTAATGAGTTATCTAAGTTTGGTAAGTGGAATTGTATTTTATGAATCTCCACAAGCAGATCTCCTGCTTCGCTTTCTATCAAGATTAAGCCCTTTAATCACAGGCTTCTTTTTTAATTTTATCGTAATGATAGGGATTCCGGTAATAGTACTTAAACCACGCAGATTAAAGCAGAGCAGGAGCGATATACTGTGTTTCGTCAGATCCGAAAAATCTGGCGCTCCTATGTGACGTAAGAAGAGTAATTTATCTATTAAGCCGTCTTTGAATCTGTCTCACCTCATTTTCTGCACGTGTATTACCGTGTTCTGCACTTCTTTTATACCAATAGAGTGCTTTTTCATAATCTTTAGGCCATCCATATTCGCCATATTGGTAAAAATTACCAAATCTAAATTCCGCAAGTGGATGACCTTGATCAGCGCTCTTCTCCAGCCAGTGTATCCATTTACGAATGTTGAGGTCTCTATAGATATTTGGACCATTAACTGCTTCGTCCTCATAAATTTGAGAAAGCTTATATTGAGCTTCTAAATCACCTCTTTCGGCATATTTAGTATACACTTCTTTAGCCTTTTTCTTATTCTTTTTTACACCTTCTCCATTTAAATACATCTCTGCAAGTATGATTTCTGCCTCTTCATTACCTTGATTCACACTTTTATTAAGCCATATTTCAGCTTCTTTGGGATTCTTTTCAACACCAGCTCCATATAAATACATAATACCTAAATAGTGTTGTGCCTTCATATTTTCTTGTTCCGCACTTCGACTAAACCATTTAAAAGCTTCAGTATGATTTTTATTTAATCCTATACCATTTAGAAGTATATACCCTAACAAATATTGAGCTTCCGGATTATAATTTATGGACAATAGTTTTCCAAGAGCTTTCTGAAATCTTTTTATATCACTGCATTGCAATGCAAACTCAAAATCATTTTTAGCTTCTGATAAAATCCTTTCTGTTTCCTCTTCGCTCAATCTGGGGGCCGGATAAATTTCGCTGTATCGGTTTATATTAAGGATAGTTGTAAGTTCATCCTTTATGGACATATCCACAACATCCACCGAGTTTAAGCTATATGTAGAATATACATCATCAAGACGCCATCCATCTCCTACCGGGATATAATTGAACCACACGGAATTGTCAATTACTCCGGGACTTGAGAAAAGCCAATACGATTCATTGTCAAATTCTGATGGTATGTATTGCACAGAAAATGAACTTTTATCAGGTGCCTCATGAATAAAATATTCACGATTTTCCAATTCTATAAAAGGTTGGGCTATTCTCAATGAATCAATACCCCGGATGGGAGTATTAGGCTGTGTTTCCATAAATTCTGTGTAAAGCATACGCAGACTATCGGAAAAAACAGTTACATCTTTTTTATTACTCTTCTCTATCAGACGTTTTAGGTTTTCACCCTGTGGCACCTGTGGCAATGATTCAGAAGTGACTCCTTCCGGCCAATATTCTATTTTCCATTTCACTTTAATGGGGCACCAATCGCTATTGGGTTCAGTTAGCTTCCTTCGATCAAACTCCATCAATTGATAATTTCCATGCGAATCCAAATCCGTCCAAGAAATAGGAACATACTCTATAAGCTCATATTCCATTCTTCCTCTGATGGGGAGATTATTAGAATTATACTCAGTGAAATCTATATTTACATCCATGCCCGGGTCATCATAACCCAATTTAGACATCCTACTATTTTTGAAGTGAATGTCCATTCCACTTACACGGTCATACGAACTAATATAAGAAGATTCATCATTTTTCTCCACTTCACCAATATATACCCCTTCAGGAGTGAAGTTAAACTCATATCCGTCATCACGATCTTCTGAATCCCAGATAGGAATCAATGTTACCTTTTTTACTTTTCCTTTTAGGCCTAAGGCAGAGAGGACCGAGCAATAGCCATCAACTGAAAAAGTCAAAGCTACCAATAAACCTACGATTGCTAAAGAAATACGTTTCATATATTTTAGTTTAAATTCATATGGAACATCTACTTGAATAAGTTTTATTGTATTGGGTTAGACTTTTCTACTTACTCTTATAGCATTCAGTCTCTTCCATTATAAAGGATCCGAGCCCAATTACCTACCTTCTGTACATATACAAATCCCTTTTTATTTCTGGCAGACTTGCCTGTCTTGGGGGGATAAAGATAGGAGGTTATGGGTTGTCTTTTATACGAAGTAGGACCGCTTGAGAAATTCCCCTTTAGATATCCTTTAAACGTCTTATCAAAATTTAAGGCATCCTGAGGATTGGAAAACTCAATGGCATATCCTGGATTTCTCTGTCCATCATAAACAATATATACATCAATTTTATCTCCATTACTCACACGCTGATATGATTTACCTTGCCTGGTAAAACCCTTAGAAATCAGCTTATTCATCACACTATTGGCATCACCTACTTTCCGGACCGGTGCACCCTGACTCCCGGCTCCCCCTTCATTCGTAATAAAATCATGAGATGAAATGGGGCTGCCATAAGATTGTGCACTGGCACTGAATCCAATCACAAACTGAGTGCTCACAAGAACCAATAAGGCTATAAGCCTTGAAATTTTGTTTTTAACTGTCATAACTATAGATTTATATTATAAAAAAGAAAAGAGCGAGCTATCTTTCAGACAACTCCCTCCTGCTGATTTACGGACTACCGTTTCTAATAAATTTCACAAAATAATGCTCATGCTCAGTCTATATTATATCAATAGTCTTAGCTTTCTTACACTATTTAAGTTAAGAAAGCCTCAGTCCATTAATATATAGACCAAGAAAGAGCGTCTCCATGCGTCAACTTGGTGAAAGTGTCCAGTTTTCAGGAGGTGACTGCCAAAACGCTTATTCAATATGTTGGTTGAAAGGATATTTCACCTCTCAACATCGCAAAGTTAAGAATTTTTTTCGGAATATGCTCATTCTCTTATTATTTTTTTCTTGGTTTAGACTCCATCCAAATTGTCCAAATGAAATTTTTCATTCTTTTTGTCACAACCCTCCTATGCTCTCGTTATGTAGTTGAAGCTTGAGGCCGATAACTGTGGGCTTCTCCATCAATGTCTAACTAATCCAAAGCGTGTGAGCAATTCAATTCTGACATCCACATTCCTGAAAATACAGGCACGGCTCCATTCGATAGCTGCCGGAATCACCGGGAGCTCCCAAGAGGCCGAGGATGTGTTGCAGGATTCCTTCTGCAAGCTTTGGAATCATCGGCTCGGTATCTCTGATGAGACATCCGCCGCGCGGCTCTCATATACCGTGGTGAGGAATTCAGCAATAGATGTGGCTCGACATAACCGGAACAATATAATCACTCCTCTCGACGACCGGGACTTTCCCGATACCTCTCCTTTATCTGATCGCTCCGGAGAAAATCTACTACGCGAAATCATGGATTTATGTCGCAGCAATCTCACTCCACGCCAATGGGAAGTGTTCAGGCTACATGACATCGAAAATATACCTTACCCCGAGATAGCCGACCGACTTGGTATCTCACAGGAGAACGCCCGCGCAATCCTGTCGCGCACAAGAAAGGCTATAAGGGATATATATAGAAATAAAAAACTTTGACTCTCTGATAATGATACACGACAACAACCCCAATCTGACACAACTGATCAGCGATATAGAAAAATACTTCGATTGTCTCCTTTCCGAAGAGGAGGAGGCCGACCTAATCCGTAGGGTTGCCCTCACCGAGATCCGTCATCCCCTGGTGGAGGAGGCAAAGGTCGTGATGGGATTCCGCACCTTAGCTTCGGATCCCTGTTCCACCCGTGCTGTGAAACCGCGCCGACACTCCCGGCTTTCCCCTTTGCTGAACGGGCGACGCATAGCGGCTGCCGTGGCTTTGATATTGACACTCGGATGCCTGCTGCGGTTTGCCCTTCCCTCTCCTCCATCCTCTGAATGTATAGCATTCGTGAAAGGATCTACCATAACCGAGGAGGAGAAAGTGTTGGAATTAATGCTTCAGAATATCTCCGAATTTAATCAAGGAGCCGAGGAAGCTGAAGAGGAGATCCTCGACGACCTCAATCTCCTCTCTCCCTTGTCTGAATAATTAATATGAGAATAAGCTAATCCTCTTTGATATGAACCGCCTACTGCCAATGCTAATAATCATTTTATTATCTTCGATCTCCATTCATGCCCGTACCGGGTTGGAGATTGATAAGCTTTTCACCGAGCAATATGCCGCCGATCCTCAGGTGACCGAGACCATACTGTCGGGCAACAACCGATATCTCAAGAAGCATAACCTCAGCGTTTTCTCCACATTCAAGGCTCCGGCTGCGAAATATCAGGCCGCTGTCGAGCAGATGGTACTCAACGATGCACGCAAGGCGATAGGAAAAAATGTGAGATATAAGGATGGCAAACTATATTATGCCCTCTTTATCCTGAGTCCGGTAACCTCTAACGGAAATAAAACCAACCGATACATTTATTATCTCAATAATTCCTCTGCCAAAGGTGGAAATGTGATGGTGATATATCTTGAAGGGAAACTCTCCGATCAAGAGGTATCCTCTCTTCTCCAATCCGCGAAATAGTCAAGTCTAAATGAAAATTCAATTACAGTCACAATGAAAACCAACCGTATCTTTCTATTTCTCCTCACCCTGATTACCTCCTCCCTGATCAGCATGGCTGACTCGGCACAACCCGACACCCTCTGCATCGCCGGATCAGCAAAGGAAATAATGATTTTTTCCAATCCTTCTTATACAGCCATAACCGTAAAGGGAATCGATGGCGGACCGGAAAACTATTATTATCAGACCGGCGTCTCTGAAGATGACGAGTATTCACAAAGCTCATACACTAAATTCCGCAATCCCTCCGACATACGGATAATAGAAATCGACCGTACCAAAGTGTCCGTATCATTCTCCGATTCCGGGAATAACCCCAATCTCATTTCTTTCGACATCCCCGATCCCGACAACCGGTATGTGCAATCCTACACAGCCCCCCGGAAGATTGATTTCGGTATCTCTTTGGCCCACAAAGGGAAGAGCCAATGGTCGCTTGTGTCCGCGGGAATCGGCCTGGGTTGGGTCACTCCCCTTAACGATAAGCCCTCCCTTCCCTCATCAATGGGAAGAAGCCTTGAATTCACATGGACAATCGTAGGGGGTGTGCAGTGGAGTTATGGTCCTCATTCCATATCCACCGGACTCGGTTTGGCCTGGAGAAACTATTCCCTTGACAAAGGGCGCTATTTCAATAGAGAGGATAACGGAGTGATAAATATAGAGAATTATAATCCCGGATATAATAAGACAAGTTCCCGCCTACAGACTTTCTCTCTTCAGATTCCCTTCCTGTATTCATTATATTTCGGACATCAAAGAAGATTTCATCTTAATGCCGGACCGGTGGTATGTTTCAACACAGGAGCCCATATCTCCAACGGGTTTTCCACCTACAATCAGAAAACCTCTGTCAAGACCATCGGCCTAAACCAGACTCCGGTCACTATGGATATTTTAGGGGGGATAAGCTATTCCTCGATAGGTATATATGTGAGGTATTCTCCCATGAGAGTATTAAAAAAATCCACCGGTCTTGATTTCAACTCATTCTCCACAGGCATCATGTTGTGCTTCTGATACCTCTAAAGATAAACGTAAAGAAAAATTTAAAGATAAACGCGAACGCGGCCGGTCATCCCGACCAGCCGCGTTCTCGTGTTTTCCATAATACTTTTAAACTAACCTAACATCATGAAACGATTTACTTTTCATCTATTATAACGCAAGGGAACCAAAAAAGTTCTATAGCCTTAAAAAATTATGGAAATTTTTCTTTATTCAGTAAAATCTGTTAATGCCGGAATGGCACATCATTCTCCTCCTCAATAATACTTCTCAATGGGGGAATATTTTAAGCATCCACACTGCCATTCCCACATAGATCAGAAGCCCCACCACATCATTTGTGATCTGGATGAAAGGTCCGGTAGCCAGGGCCGGATTCACCTTGAGTTTCTCCAATGTGAGCGGCACGAGCGTGCCGAACACAGTAGCGAAGATAACCACGCAGAATAGCGATGCCGACACCGCGAAACAAAGGGCGTAGTCGCCCGGCTGCGTCAACAAGGTATATCCCAGCACCACCGCCGATATCACGATGGCATTCAGAAGAGCAATGCGGAGTCCTTTCCATATCTGCGACCAGAATTCATTCAACTCCAGACGTCCGTTGGCCAAACCCTGCACCACAATAGCCGAAGCCTGCACTCCCACGTTTCCTCCCGTTCCTCCAATCAGGGGGATGAAGAAGGCCAGGGCAGTCACGGTGGCAAGCTGGGCCTCGAAGCCTCCCAGAATCACCGAATTCACCAATCCTCCGATTATACCTATCAGAAGCCACGGCAAACGTGCCTTTGTCTGCGCCCATATCGAGTCGTCGGCATCGATGTCGGACGAAATACCGGAAGCCAGCTGATAATCACGCTCACTCTGCTCGCGAACCTCATCCATCACGTCATCGACAGTGATCTGACCCACCAGACGCCCGATACTGTCGATCACCGGCATCGCCACAAGGTCATATTTCTCGAAGTCGATAGCCACCTCATCCACCGGTGTATCGGCCTTTACCGCCACCGGGTCGGTCTCCATCACATGCTTTATCTTGGATACCGAGGGATGAGTGATCATCTTCTTGAGCGGCAACACTCCCTTGAGACGATCGTCATCATCCACCACATATACGTAATAGATATCATCAAGATCCTCCGCCTGATGACGCATCTCCTTCAGACAGTCGGGCATCGAGAGATTCTCGTTTACACTGATATACTCGGTGCCCATCAATCCGCCCGCTGTGTCTTTGGCATATTGCAGAAGATCCACAATATCGCCGGCCTGCTCCATATCCTCGATATTCTGGATCACTTCATCGCGATCCTCCTTGTCGAGCTCCTGGATCAGATCGACTGCATCGTCGGTGTCAAGAAGATCGATGAAATGCGAGATCTGCTCGGGGTCCATCCCCTCCAGCAACTTCTTGCGATCCTCTTCATCGAGCTCCATCAGCACATCGGCCTGTTGGTCCTTATTCTCTATGAGCGAGAAAACCCATTCGGCCTGCTTAAGATTCAGACTTTGGAAAAGCTCGGCGATATCAGCCGGGTGAAGATCGGCAAGCTCCTTTTTGATTGCCTCTTCGTTATGGGTATCTATATATTCTTCGATACGCTCTATATCATTGTCTGTAAATTCTTTCACAACCTTTAATTATTAATTCTAATTATTAATAATGAAAAGAAGAGCCGCCTAAAAATTCCCGCAGAAGAGAGGTTGTGGGCACCTGTTCGGCCGGGATAGGCTCAAAATAATGCAGGAAACGCAGCAGGCGATATGCCTGAGCATATTCCCTCGATGAATGAGGCACATCACGAAGCAGTGGCTCGGCATATTCCTTCATAACCCCGATCTCGAAAATCAGCGATGAATTGAACATCGCATCGGCATTCTCCTGGAAGGGAAATATCCATTTCTCCTCCCCGCGTCTCACGCTCGGCCAGCGGCGGATGGTGTCGAGGGCAGAGGTGTGACGATATTTGTAATCTCTTACGATACGTCGCAACAGACGGTTATCGGACGTCGATATCCAGTTGTGGTCGTCGATGCGGAGGGTGGTGAGTGCCGACACATACACCTTATATATATTCTCCGGAGCAATGGAAGCCGTGAGCTCCGGATTCAGTCCATGTATTCCCTCGATAAGCAGCACATCATTCTTCTCAAGCCGCAACGGCCGATCCTTCTCTATCCTCCGGCCATATTCAAAACTATAGGTGGGGAGATTGATCTCCTCTCCGCGAAGAAGAGCCTGTAGGTCGGAGTTGAACTGAGCCAGGTCGAGCGCGTGCAGGTGTTCATAGTCATAATCCCCGCTCTCATCAAGGGGAGTCTGCTCGCGATTCACAAAATAATCGTCAAGAGAAATCATTTTGGGCACTATGCAATTGGTCATCAGCTGAATGGCCAATCGCTTACAGGTTGTGGTCTTTCCCGAAGAGGATGGTCCGGCGAGAAGCACTATTCCTGCCTCTCCTTTCTCCCGTCGGCGGGCGATATCATCACTGATGCGGCCCAAGAGTTTGTCGTGCATGGCCTCGGCCACATTGATCAGGTCGGAGGTGCGGTGCTCCTCGATTGCGCGGTTGAGCTGACCCACATTCGACACCCTTATCACCTTGTTGAATTCGAGATAGTCGGTGAATGCCTTGTATAGCTTAGGCTGTGGCACGGGACGCATCGGCCTACCGGGATTCCACGGATCCGGACCAAGAAGAAGGAATCCCTCCCGGTCGGCTACTATGTCGAACACTCTTATGTGTCCTGTCGATGGTGCCAATGGCCCGTAATAACTGTCGGCGAGACCGCAAAGGAGATAATAGGTGGTGTAGAGGTCGTTCACGCTCTCAAGCAAGGACACCTTGTCGTGAAGTCCCTGACTGCGGAAGATCTCTATAACATCCTTTGTGAGACGCTCCTTACGTTCAAAAGGGAAATCGCCTGCCGACAGCTCCTCAAGTTTCTCCTTAAGCCTGTTCACCCTACTTTCATCCACCTTCACCACCTTCCCCTCCTTATCATACAGCCTGCAGTAATGGCCTCCGGAAATGGAGAGCTCTATGCGAAGAGTAAGCCCTTCGAAACAATCCCTCACAGCCTTATAGGTCATCATGCAGAGCGAGCGGATATAGACATCGAGGCCGGCACGCGTTGAGGCATCGAGAAATTCGACATGTTTGGGGGAATAGATCGGAAAATCGAGATTCTCGGTCTTGTTGTTCACAAACGCACATATAGGTCTGATCTCCATAATCGAGGGATAGCGGGCGGCTATCTCGCCCGGCGTCTCTCCCCCCTGAATCCTGATATATCCGGAGAGGTTGCTGCAATATATCTCTATTTCCTTAGCCATGACAGTGAGATTAAAATTTCGACTTAAAAATTCAACCGGTAATTTCAGCAAATATTTATATTAAAAGCGGAATTTTAGGGGTAAAATCTCCCTATAACCGGGATTTTTCACAAAATTAATAAAAAAAACCGATGATTTTTAATAAAAGTTTTGTCATTACAGAAAATATGCTTACCTTTGCAACGCAAAGTGCCTGAGGGCAGTTGTGACGTTGGCCCATTCGTCTATCGGTTAGGACGAGAGATTTTCATTCTCTAAAGAG
>CAMWUJ010000043.1 GCA_947177405.1 uncultured Porphyromonadaceae bacterium
CGTGTATATGAAAATTAAGATTATTTTAGGAATATTGATTTCAATTTTATTTTGTAATGTAGCAATTGCGCAACAGAGTGTTAAAGAATCTCAGAAAGTTGAAAGTGCTTATAAAATCTACGGATTGAAAGTGCCGGCCAAAGAATTTACACAATGGGAGGTTAATGTGGAGGAGGTCGCAAATTCGGATGAATATGATTTTTCTAAGTATAATGAATTTGAGCGAGCTATGGAAGATGGGGTGGTTGATGAAATGTCGAATTCATCTTTCACTATCCATTTCTCTAATGATGGTGAGTACGTGATGGACGACATCTATGATGAGTATAGTGGTTCACGGTCTTTCAAGAAAGTTGAGTCGCCTGATTTTATTGATAATTTTATAACAGACAATATTTGGAGCGTCGATGTGGAGTTTAAAGATGGTTATCCGCATAAATATATAGGGGATCTTGAAAGCTTCTATAAGGCTATTGAAGATGGAGAGACAATGGGTGATGCATGTGATTATATTCTTTTGAAAGCAGATATTACTTATAATGATAAGTATCTACCGATAAAAGTTGTAGCGGATTGTCATGCCAGTGTAGGTGATGAGGAATTTATCGATGAAATCACATATAGTGACTATAAATTTGATAGCAAAGGGAATTGGATTCGACGGACAATTAATAATTCAATTTTTCAATTCAGAGAGTATAAATATAAGAATTACAATTCTGCGAGTGAGCTTACTCCGCGGGGTAATAAAACTTATCCGCCACTCAAAGCATTAGATTTCACAGTAACTGAAGAAGAGACTGATGAAAGTTATAACCCCAATAATAAAAGCATCATAGGTATAAATCCGGATTTCATGAAAAAATTAGGATTTATACAGGGACAAGAAGGGCGTTTAATTAGGGAGGATGTGATTGTATGGGGTACCACAATTAATGAGTCCCCCGAGTTTTATTTTGATTTTGGGGTATACTTGAAATTTGCTACTGAAGACGCTGCAAAAGCATTTATGAAGACATTTGACGCTCTTGGATGGGATAAGGAAGAGGACAATTGTAGAGCAGAGAATACTGATTGGTTAGATGAGTATTCCGGTACAACGATATCGATAGTAACTCGTGATAAGTCAACGGTTACTATCAATCAGATGTTTGTACGTAATATGGGTGATTTTGAAACTGAATAGTGATTAAGTTCTAATTTCTAAGACAAAAGTTCTTTGCTCGTACTGCTTCGAGATAATTATTATCCAAAGAAATCTCGAATGAATAGAAGATTCATACAGATAATTCCATTATACCGGATGGCTTCTGTACAAGTTTGTTTTTCTGGGACTAAGCTTGGCTATGCCAAGCGAATCTGTGGGCACAAATCCTTTAATTTTGAATAATCCTTTATTTCGGAAAAGAAAAGAAATTTAGCTTTATAGCGGAGTTGCCATTATACGAAATTCGGGTAAGACAGCAAGTGTGGTTTGTCAGATGAAAACGGCAACCTCTCCGAGGTTGGTAATAATCTCGGTACAAGAAGTCTCTTTGTAACTTTAATCACAACTCTGCTTATTCTCCCTATTTTTCGATAGATATCCGACTTCTTCCTTCGCCGCATTTTTTTACTTTAATTTTCACGTCGATTCTGTCAGCCAATTCTTCACGGTGGGAGATAACCCCTACACGGCGTCCATTCTGGCCGGCTATCTCGGGCAGGCGGCGAAGAGTATCGATCACGGCATTGAGGGTTGACGCATCAAGGGTACCGAATCCTTCATCTATGAAGAGAATATCGACATTCATATTCGCTTTATTCATAGCAGACAAGGCGAGCGACAAAGCTAAGGATATCATGAATCTTTCTCCACCCGAGAGTACTGTGGCGCTGCGAACTTTGTTCTTGTTATAACGGTCGAGCACCAGTATGGAGAGTTGCTCATTGTTATCGCTGCAAGTAAGAGTGAAGCGATCGGTGATGCGGTTGAGGTAGAGGTTGGCATTTCTCAGCAATGGACGAAGAATGTAAGATTGCACAAGTGTACGGAATCGACTTCCTCCGAAATAACGGTTGAGTGTATCCCATTTGGCAAAACGGTCTGTTTTCTTCTCAAAGTCGGCTAACAACGACTGAAGATTCTTTTTATTCTCTTCATTTCCCGCAAGTCGATTCGTAATGCTACCTAAAATCCGGAGCTTTTGCTGTAGTTGAATACCGATAATCTCATTTCTTCCACTCAGCACATCGAGGCGGGGAATCTCTTTCCATCCTCCCGCACCTGAATCCAGAAGTAGTTTATCAAATATCCCGACGGCTTTATCGGAATGATATTTCACTCTATCCGAAAGCGACTGAATCTTACGTAGAGTGTTTTCAATGCGGATTCTCATCTCCGGAATTGATATTTCCAATCCTGCCAGGCGCAATAGATCCTCTTCAGTGGTATTCGATTCCAGATAATATTCATTCAGGTGGTTGATGATTTCAGATTGACGGGAATGGAGGTCGAAGAGACGGTTGGTTTCAGCAGATACCTGAGTGAGAAGGTCGTTCCAGACTTCTCTTTCTTTTCCTTCCTGTATGGATGGTTTAATCTTTTCATCAGGATTTGATAACGGGAAGGAAAATGATTTTCCTACTTTTTCAAACATCAGGGAGATACGTTCTTTAATGTCCACCACATAAGCCAGATTCTCTTCAAGAAATTTATTGGAGGCCTGCAATATTACCAATCTATCTCTCATGGAAAGGTATTCTTCAGCTTCTTTCTTGAGCAAAGGCATAAAGGAAAATCCTGTATCACGCCAATCGGGATACTTATCTTTAATCATCACACCAAGCGTATCTAAACCGGTCTCTATTTTTTCTTTTGTGGAGTCGATGGATCGGGTGAGTTCAATGATTGCCTGATCGTTTACCTTTAATTCTGTCTCGACCGTAGCAAGCAGATTCTGTTGCCGGGTGAGATCTTTCTCTATAGGATCGAGTTTTTTAAGAATCTCATTAATCTCCTTCTGAAGATTTTCAGATTTTTTACTTTGCTCGGTATTCTTTTCGATATCAGAAGCAGTGAGGTCCAGAAGATCTACAATCATGCTTCTCAGGTTATTGTCAGGCTGAGCCAAAGAATCTGATGAAAGGGAGATTCCTTGCGCTTTTAACTTTTCCTCAAGAAGAATTCTCTCGGAATCTATTTTCTTCTTATTATTATCAAGCGATTTATTTCTTGAATTGAGTTCGCCACCTTTTAGATTATACAATGCTTCGGTTTCCTTAGCAGATTTTTCAGTCTCCACCATTGCCTCCCGAGCCTCGGCACGCTCTTCTTCCAAAGGAGACAGAATCTTAGAGAAAGTTTCTTTGTCGAGAGTAGATTTCTCCCAATCGATCTCTCCGCCGCATAACGGACAAGACTTGCTGTGGTCGTGAGCCAGTCGCTTACGAAGTGCGCTGAAATTCTCGCTCATACTCAGATGCATTGTAGTATAACGGGAATCAGCCTCTTCAAATCTCTTTTTCCGTTCCGACCACACTTGTGTGGCTGCTTCCTTCTCTTTTTTCAGATTCTCGCACTCCGCAATAAGAATCTCGGATTCTTTTTTCATTTCTGAAAAATCCAGACACAATTTCACAAAATTGTCGAAATCCTTTAAACAGTTTTCAAGAAGTGAGTGGCGCTTTGAAAGCTTATGTAGAGTTTGTGAGATCTCTTCCGGATGAAGAGAATTTCTCTCATTAGTTTTCTCCTCCCTCAAATTCCTTAGTTTGGCAACTTCCTCTTCACAATTTTTTACTTTATCAAGAAGAACCTGTCTGTTTCTTTGGATCTCCGGACTACGGTCGATGGAGAATTTGAGTCGTTTAGAATACTCGGATATATCGGCTTGAAGCGATTTAATCGAAGCAACTTTCTCCTCTACTACAGGAAGATTCAAATATAGGTTTTTCTCATTCTCCCTTTTTTCAATACATTCATTCAGTTCTTTCTCTTTTGACTTGGATTCTGACAATTGTCCCTTGCGACGATTCAGGTCAAGGCAAAGGGTATCATATCCCGATCGCAAATTTGCAAACCGATTGATTGTATCTGTAATCGATTTTGAGAGAGTCTGTTTGGTCAGAAGGAGATTACGCTCATTGTTGGATTCATCCCATTTCTTTACGGTGTCCACACAATTGAGAAATTCCTCAGATTCAGAAAGCGTTTTATTCTCACGCAGTTCTTTTTTTATGGAGAGACGCTCCCGAATATGATCGTGAAAATCATTCCATCCCGAAATAAGAAGATCGTTTTGATTCTTTTCCTTCGTGATGGCTTCAATTTCTTTCGTAAGATTTTCTTTCTGAAGTAGGAGATCACTTTCCTCATCTTCATGGAGAAGATGGCGACGTTCCGAATCCATAAGGGTAGCCGCCATATCCTTATCCTGTTTTGCACGTTTGAATATTCTCTCTATAGCCTCGCCATAGCGGGAGAATTGACCGGTATTGGTGAGTTGTTCCAGAATCTTTTCCCTCTCTTCTTTACCACCGGTGAGAAAATCAGCAAATTCCCCCTGGGCAAGCATAGCCATCCTTGAAAACTGATGGTATGACAACCCTATGGCTGCTTTTATTCTATTCTTGATTTCCTCTTTTTTAGATCCCTGTATAATCTCTTTCCCTCCTATCTCAAGAGTCCAGGAAGCATCGCGGAGGTTACCTCGGTTGGTCACTCCGAGAGAGAATGTTGAAATATATTCCACTCCATCGTTGCCGACAAATGTGAGACGCGAGTAGCAATCATCCTTCCATGTTATGCCCATACGTGTGTATTGGGCAATATCGGTGAGTGAGATCTCCTCACCCTCACGGATAGCGAAAGAATTATTGCGTTTTGCGGATACTCCTTTCACTCGCGGAGTGGTGCCGTAAAGGGCCATTGATATGCAGTCGAGAATCACTGTCTTTCCCGACCCCGTGTCTCCTGAAATAAGGAAGAGGGTGGCAGGGTCTGTTTCTCCGAAGTTTCGCAGATCATTCTCGAAATCGATGTCAGCCTCCTGGATAGAGGCTATGTTGCGGATGGCAAGTCGTCGTATTCTCATTTTGATTTTCGGGTCTTTGCTTTGTTATCGGATTCTTCATCCATTGCTTTCAATTCCTTGCTAATCTCCAGGAAAGTATCTTCAAGAGATGCGAGGTCGATTGCCGGGAAGCGGTCAGCTGTCATTCTGATAAATTGAAGAGGGTCGGATATCTGCTGAATCTCCTCCACCTCAAATTCCATTCTGTTGTTTTCTTTATCATCCTTCTCCTCTTGGCCTGAATTATCCTCAGCTTCCCATATAATCTTCGGATTGTATCTTAGATCATAGCCTTCGTTCTCGATAAGGGAATAGACATTATTGGAGAAATCTGAAGATAAGTCGGTACCGGTCTTAACCCTCAGCCTGATATAATATCCACGGTTATCTTTTACCCACTTCTTGAGAAATTTGAGTATTTGTTTCTGATTGTCAAATGGGTCGCCTTCTTTGGGCAGAATCACAAAATGCCGCAGCTGACTGATAGGTAGAGTCTTGATTTTCACTTCTCCTTTATGGTCAGCGATCTCGACAAGGGATACTGAATGAGGGTATCTCTCGTCGCAGCTCACATGCACGGCACTTCCGGAATAGCGAGCCACCGGCGCACGATATATAGAGACGTCCCCGTGGGTATCTTCAGGATCCCCTATTGTCTGGGGGCGATGGATATGGCCTAAGGCGAGATAGTCATAGTTGCTGCCGAAACGTGAGATATCGGTGGTGCGCAGGGTTCCAATGTCAAAATCATGACCTGTCATATCGCTGCCTGTCACGGCAAGATGTCCTGTCATTACCACTGGTAGATTATTTTTATTCTCCTTTGCTACATATTCCTGCAAGGCAATCACCGGATCCATCTTTTCCGAATTCATGAAAGGGAGCGTAATCACGTATCCGGAGGGGAGACGCAGGATAAAATCCTCCTCCCATCCTTGTGTATTTCGGAAATCGAGAGGTGGGGGAGTACCGACGATTTTAGTATTTGCCAGCTGCCATATCGAGCTATTGGATTGGAGTCGTGAAGGGGAATCATGATTTCCGGCCACAATCACAACTGCCATTTCCGGGCGGATGTTTCTAATACGCACAAAAGCGTCGGTGAAGAGTTTCCAATAAGCAGCCGAAGGTTGAGGGATATCAAAGACATCACCTGCCACAATCAGAAGGTCGGGCTGATTAGCTTTCACCATCTCCTCAAGCTGAGAGAAGAAATGAAGATGTTCGTCAGCACGTTCGTAATACTGATATATTATCTGTCCGATATGGAGGTCGGATGTATGGAGTATTTTCATGTAATTTACCTTTCATTCAGAGGAAAAACTAAATGAGAAAATTATTTCACTTTGTCTCTCATTTTTCCTAACATATATAACCAAAGGGTACGCTCATTTAATTCATCGGTGTCACCTTCGAGGCGGACAGTCATAACATTGACTTCATCACCTGTTTTGAGCACTCTAACCGGGAAATACTCCTTCTTAAAAGCAAAATCAATCCATGCCTGTAACACATTCTTAACCGTTGTCTTGTTTTTCTTGGCAATTGTGGCGAGATTATAAGTTGTAGTCATAGAATGTTTCACTCTCCAGGGCGCGAAATCTCCAGCCTTTGTTTTATACATTGAGTGGCTGCATGAATATGTGAAAGGAGATTCCAGACCTCCTAAGGAAGGAATCACAGAGGTCTCAGCTGTTTTAGGACATAAAAAAGCATCTTTATAGGGATCCTCCGGGCGTGTGGGATTACCTGTCCGGGAGTTAAAGGGACACGTGATCTGAATCTCCTCCGTATCGGTGATGGTTAGTGTGGTGGGAGAGATCGACATGGTCACGTTGCGTGTCGGTTGATTGAGAAGTCCATGAAGGGGATTGCTATAGTCACCATCGTGGTCATAAAGCCGGACATAGGGATGAAATGTCATTGAATATCCGTTGGCAGTCTTTTTGATATATTTACCAGTCCCTATCTTTTCTATTCCGTCTATCAGATCGGTAAGATCCTTCTCTTGCTTTTCTTTAGCAGCCTTCTCGGCTGCGAGTTTTTCGGCTTTTTCCCTTTCCTCCTGTTCTTTGAGTAATTTAGCATAAATTATTTCTTGTTGAGTGTCGGTAAAATCAGTCAGTTGATTCCATTTGCTTGAATCGAACACCGGCACCGGATAATGCCTCTCCTCAGAATAGACAGGTGGAATTTGTGGATTGGGTCGTTCCCATTTTATAACGGTGTTATTGCCCCAAAGAATTCTTTTTAACGATGTCGGAACATTACCGTTAAAGGGGAATTGACTGTATTTTAAATTGCGTCCTATATAGAGATTTTCCACTCCGGTAGAAAACATTCCTTTACCCGGATAGGATGATGGCATAATGGTGATTTCAGAATCTGCATCGGAGAATATTAGATTCTGAAGTGGGGTATTGTCGAAAGCCCCGGTTCCGATATAATTCACTGTTTGTGGTATAACAACCGTCTTTAGATATGGACAGTCAGCAAAAGCTTTATCCCCGATTTTTTCCACTCCCGGCATATCTATGGCTGAGAGAGAGCTGCCGGCGAAAGATTTCTCACCTATCTCAGTTACCGAAGGCGGCAATTGAATAGAATAATTCTGATTATTCTTTTCAAAGGCCTTGGCAGCTATGCCGGTCACAGTATAACTCTCTTTTTTATCTTTGACAGTTTGCGGGATATTGATATCTCCGGCAATTTTAGTTTTGGAAACTTCCACCTCATTTGTGCCCGATATTACATTATATTTTATCCCGTTATACTCAAATGATTTAGCTCCTGCAAGAAATATGCACTGGAGAAAAATCAATGATACTGCTAATTTATTTTTGTTCATGATGATAAGAATTTTGGAAACCTCCATTTGGTTACTCAAAGTTAATCATTTTTTATTAGATTGGAGTGTTTTTGAAAAAAAAGATTAACTTTGCGGAAATATGGAATGAAAATAATTTTCAGATGATGTTACAAAATATCTATGCATTTATCTTGACCTTATTCGGATGCTTATTCTCCTCTTTGGCTTCCGGGTACAGTTTTCAAGAATGTGAAGGATCTCTCACTCCTTATCCCGAAATTGTTTCCCGCGCTGAATATCCCGATAGCCTTGTGCCCGTATTCATCTCTCATATAGGACGTCATGGATCGCGCTATCCGGCTTCGGATACCCATTGTATCACTCTTAAAAAGGCTCTCCAACGAGCCCGACAACTGGGAACAATCACTCCCGAGGGGGAGAGACTTGAGAAAATCACTGATGAGATTATAAGACTATCATCCGGACAATGGGGAGCCCTTGATTCGCTTGGAAAGGCTGAGCAGAGGGGAATAGGGTTGAGGACTTTCCAAAACTACCGGCCATTGTTTTCCTCCGGTGGAACTATAGTAGGAATTTCAAGCCATTCGCCCAGATCAATCGAGAGCATGGAAAATTTTGTGGCAGGAATGGAGAGAGGGGGATCCGAACTTGAATTCAAATTATCTTCAGGGAAGGAATACAACCAATTGGTTAGACCATTCGATGTGGACGACAGGTATCTGAAATTCAGGAAGGATAAAATCTGGGAACCGCCTTATGAAGAATATTTTACCCTTGCCGCTCCCTCTGATCCGATAAAGAGAGTCTTGGGAGAGAATTATCCTTTTAAAAATGAAGCGGAGGCAAGAGATCTGTCGATAATTGAATATTATGTTTTGGCCGGTTGCTCCGCGATGAGTATGCCAAATCCAATGAATGATTTCTTCTCTCTGGAGGAAGTGAATTCTCTTTGGAGTTGCTTTAATTTGCGTCAGTATCTCCAGCGGACAGCAACAGCGGTGTCGGCTATCCCTGCCGAGATCGCCACGCCACTTGTGAAGTCTGTTGTGGATAGCACTGATGATTTTATTCATGGAAAGAATCCGGGAGTGGTAGGAATGTTATATTTCGGACATGGAGAGACGGTCCTTCCTTTGGTCAGCCTTCTGAGATTGCCCGGATGTTGGTATATCACGGAAGATTATGCCACGGTAAAAAATCATTGGCGTGATTTCGAAATTATCCCGATGGCTGCCAATGTGCAGTTGATACTGTTCAAATCAACAACGGGAAAATATTACGCCAGAATAGAATTAAATGAAAAACCCGTTGACTTGCCTGTCAACGGATTTTCCGATATCTATCCATGGGAGGTTATAAGAAACTATATGCTCATGCGCACATCAGCACTAAAATAACTCCCATAAGTATCAACATCGTATTGCCTACGGCATAAGTGACAGTATATCCCATTGCAGGAACCGAACTCCCCAGAGCGTCCTGAATAGCTCCAAGAGCGGCAGTTGTGGTGCGAGATCCGGCACAACATCCCAGATTGATGGCAGGCCGGAATTTGAATACCTTTGATCCCAAGATAAGCGAGAGAATAAGAGGGAGGGATGTGGCTACCACACCTACGAGGAATACAGACCACCCCACTTCTTTTAAGCCGGATATGAACGTCGGGCCGGACGTGATTCCGATAACAGCGATAAACATATTCAGACCAACGTTATTGAATACCCATTGCGCCGCCTTTGGAATCCGACCGAAGGAGGGGTGTCGTGAGCGTAGCCAGCCACATACAAGACCTGAAATCAAGGCCCCCCCGCTTGTGGAGAGAGACACAGGCACATCCCCGATGTGCAGAGTCAACACACCGACAAGACAACCAACCACGATTCCGAGTCCCACGAGAATCATGTCGGTGGCTGTGGAGGGACGGTCGGCATATCCTAATTTCTTGGCAGCCACAGTCACCTCTTTCTCAAGCCCAACGATAGTGATAAGGTCGCCTCCCATGAGTTTTGTCTGGGCATATACCGGTATGGCCACGCCTCCGCGATCTATTGATTTGATTGTGATTCCATACATGAATTTCTTACCCCGCAATTCCTCCACGGTCATTCCTCCTACAGTCTTCTTGGTTATCATCACATCAATCTGCTCTGCAGGGAAATTAAGGAGGTCGGCATCATTCACCTCAGGTCCGATCCATTGCTCATCGCCTATGATATATTCGCGACGACCGGAGAGCACAATCTCATCTCCCTTGTTGATGATAATCTCAGGAGCCGGTTCTTTGATTTCTCCATTCGTGCGTATGCGCTCCACGAAAAGCCTCTTCCCTTGCTCCAGCAGATATTTCTCTATATCAGCCACGGTTCGTGGAATATCGAAGTGACTGTCGGTAACCTTATAGGCACGAAAAGCCACAGGACGATTGGCGTTGATGAAAGCCGGGTCGAGCGACAGGCTTCCTGAATTCATATCTTTCTCCAAAGCCTTTGTGTCGGCTTTCACTTTGTCAAGACCTCCTAACATTTTAGGACCGAGCCAACTCAGTAGCCAAGCCGATCCGATGGTACCGAATATATACGTCACAGCATAGGTGACGGGAATAAGATCGGTCCATTGTTTCACCTGATCGGGGGAGGCTTTCATGGCACCCAAAGAATCGATGCCGGCTCCGATAGCGGCGGAAATGGTCTGGGCTCCGGCAAATACGCCGAGGGTTTCACCCACATTATATCCCATCACCTTGCAGGCTCCCCATGTGCAGAGAAGTACAAGCACACATTCGCACACGGCGAAAATCACCTGCTTGATACCATCACCTTTGAGCGACCTGAAAAACTGCGGCCCCACACTATAGCCTATGGCGAAGAGAAAGAGCAGGAAAAACACACTCTTCAGAGGACCGGGAATCGGTATATCCATCTGGCCCACCAAAACGCCTACAAGAAGAACGGAGGTTACGGTGCCAAGAGAGAAACCTTTGAATTTTAATCGGCCGATCAGGAAGCCTAAACCTATTGTGAGAAAAAGAGGTATTGCCGGATTATCACGGCACGTCTGTATAAACCAGTCCATAGGCGAGAATCTTTTTTATGAAATCGGGTAGAAGGGAGAGATTGTGATAATTTAACGCCTTGCATATTAAATAGGTTTACACACGGATACAATTCTAAAGGGATATGGACGCGAATCCATACCCCTTTAGAATTGTAAAACTTTTAAACCAAATTCCCGGTCACGATACCGGAATACTTATGAGTTGTTATAGCGAAGCCTGAGTGTTATTCTTCATCTTCTGATCACCCTGACGTCCGCGACCATCTTTCTTACCATCTTTCTGACGGTCGCCTTTGTGATGTGCCATTCCGGGTTTCCCTTGTTTCATCATTTTAGGACCCTTCTGACCACCTCCATTCACAAAATAGTTTTCGAGGAAAACCACATACTGGTCGGGGCCGATGATTCCTTTCACCTCTTGCAGGTAATTGAGCTTATCGGCTCTTTTCTGCACCATGCGGAGAGAATCTTTGGCACGTTTCTCATTCTTCATCAGTTGTTTCTGCTCCTTGAATTCAGCTTTAGCAGCTTCCTTGGCAGCTTTGCGCTTGGCATTGAGATCTTCAAGCTGACTCTTTTGAGCGTCGGTGAGGTTCATACCCTCGAAAGGATTTCGTTTCTCTTTTTTAAATTCTTTTCCTTTTTTCTCTTTCACTTTCTCAATGCAAGTGCCGTCGGCATTATTGCATGATTTGGAGTTGGGGTTTTGAGCCAAACCGCTAAAGGAAACAAGAGACATTGCAATCAGGGCGATACTTAAAACTTTCTTTTTCATCTTAATTAAATTTTATTTATTTTCTACTTTAAATCTTTTATTACTACAGTGTTATAGAATTTTCAAATCTTGAAATCAAATATAAATACCTATTCTCTTTCTTGAAGAAGGATTTCGGTTTTTACGCTTGTTTGACTACTCTAACAAACAAGCGTTTATTACGAGAATAGATTTTAACCAAGTTTTAACATTGTATCAATCAATTGGTTAAAATAAGTAAAAGGATGCTTTCCCGATCTATGAAAGATTTAGGCGGGTATAAACCATTATTATTACAAGGTGTTGTAATATATGGAAAGACACAATTATACTTGAATACTTGAAAAAAACACATAAAGAGATGCCATGAAAAATTTTTTAAGATTCTTACCCTTATTTCTTGTTGGTATTTTTACATTCACCCTCACAAGCTGTAGTGATGATGATTCGGATGAGCCTCTCAATCCTGAAGATCTTCCCGCCACTGCATATAATTTTATCTCGGAATATTTCCCTGCTGAGAGAATAATTTCCGTTGCCACCGACGATGAGGATTACGAGGTGACCCTCTCGGATGCCACACAAATTGAATTCGACAAAACGGGAATGTGGAAAGAAGTGGATGCCCCTGATTTTATGACAATTCCTTCAGGCTTCTACCCTGAAAAGATCGATAGCTATATTGAAGCAAATTATGCCGGCGATGGGATAAATGAAATTTCCAAAGATTCCAATGGGTATTATAATGTGGAGCTTGTTTCGGGCAGAGATATGAAATTCTCCCTGCAAGGCAGCTACATAGGCAGAAGTATTTAAAATATCGTATTTAATTTATAAATTAAGAATAAAGACAATTAATGGAAAACACAGATAAGAAACCGACTGTTGCCGAGCAGGTGGTGAATCAGCTTGCCGAGGCTGGCGTAGAACGCCTATATGCCATTACGGGCGATAGCTTGAATGCTATAACGGATGCAATCTCAAAAGATGGACGTATCAAGTTTATTCATGTAAGAAACGAGGAGGCTGCGGCGTTTGCCGCAAGTGCCGAGGCTCAGCTCACCGGCAAGCTTGCTGCTTGTGCCGGAAGCAGCGGTCCGGGCCATGTGCATCTTATCAATGGTCTTTATGATGCACAACGTTCAAATGCACCCGTTGTGGCGATAGCCTCTACATGTGCCTCAGCCATGTTCGGAACGGGATATTTTCAGGAAACCAATCCCACATTGCTTTTCTCTAATTGCACAGTATATAATGAAATGGCCGTGACTCCGGCTCAAGTTCCGAGCATGCTCCATGGTGCGATGCAGACTGCCATCTCACGTGGCGGAGTGGGAGTGGTAGGACTTCCGGCGGATGTAACCACTCTTCCGGCCGCTGAAGATGGCGCTTCAACAATTCCATCATACACCAAAAGAAAACCATCTCCTGATGCAGAGGAGGTGAGTGAGGCCGCTGCAATGATCAATGATGCAAAAACAGTAGCAATTTATGTAGGAAGCGGTGCGTCGGAAGCAGCCGACAAGGTGAAGGCCTTGGCTGAATTGTTGAAAGCTCCTGTTGTGACATCATATAAGTCACAGATGGAGATGACTCGGGATATGCCCAATTATGTGGGACACATGGGCTATCTTGGAATGTGGTCGGCAGAGAACGCAATTGCGCAGGCAGATGTGGTATTGATATTGGGTACCAACTTCCCGTATCCCGGCTTTTTCCCTACGGATAAGAAGATTATTCAGGTAGATGTGCGCGCCGAGAGACTTGGTAAAAGAGCTAAATTGAATTTGGGAGTAAGATCGGATACCGGACTATTCCTTGATGCCCTTATGCCAGAACTAAAAGAGAAGATAGACTCCGCTTTCCTCGAGAGCGCTCTGTCTGATTGGAATGAGATAAAGAAGAAATTTCAGGAACCAGTGGATAATCCCGGAAAAGAGGGATGCATACGGCCTGAATATATGATGAGCCTTCTTGACCGTCTGGCTGATGATGATTGCGTGGTGACAGTGGATACCGGTATGAACAATGTATGGACCAGTCATTATCTCACAGGCGGGGAAGACCGTCGTATGATCGGATCGTTCACTCATGGATCAATGGCGAATGCTCTTCCTATGGCTATAGGGGCGAAATTCTCCTGTCCGGATCGGCAGGTTATTTCCATCTCCGGTGACGGAGGATTGGCAATGCTAATGGGTGAGATGCTCACAGTGGCACAATATAAGCTACCGGTCAAGATATTGGTGGCCGACAATCGTGCTTTGGCATTCGTGAAATGGGAAATGGAGCTTGCCGGACTGGCACCCAGCGAAACAAATCTTGTAAATCCTGATTTTGCGGAAGTGGCAAAAGCCATAGGTTTTCAGGCCGAGACAGTGACAAAACCGGAAGATCTTGAGGAAGCCATGAAGCGATGGCTAAGCGCTGAAGGTCCGGCATTGCTGTCGGTAACCACTGATACTGATGCCGCCTCCTTCTCATTCAGCAAAGAGCTAATGGAGAAAGCGGCACCGGGAAATGTAGTTTCTAATTTCATGGTGCCTGGGGTGTGATTCCGGTAGATACCGCTCAAGTAAAAATTAAATCGCTAATTCATAATGAATTAGCGATTTTTTATGGTAACAATCCGCAAGATCATTCATATTCAAAATGAAGTTGTATAAACTTATTTTTTATTAACAATTGCGAGAGATTTGGCTTGTCCTCTTCTATATTGGGAAATCGACGAGTTTCCATAAAAATGAAAAATGACGAGTCAAAAAGATCCGCAAGGGTTAATAAAAGAAGGTAAAAATAATTTCATATTAACATTCGTAAATAAGTTTAAACAGCTTCATTATAAAATTAATTTACTGAAACACCGAAACTATGGAAGATTTGTTGTAATTTTGTAGAAAAGAATGAAGAATATGTCTGAAAAAGAACTGAATTCATATAGGTTTCTTTCAGGAGAAGATCCTACTGATGAAATGCTTGAATGCATAATGCGGGATGCACTTGAAAGCGCAATGAACCGAAGACGCGAGGCTGAGAAGAGAATAAAGGCTGAAGTCGAGCGTCAACGTAAGTTGCACAAGGAAAAGTGGTATGATCGTCTGAATTCCTATAGTAATGAAGGGATTTAAACGAAAGCCTGAATTGATTGTCATAGCCGATCCCAATGGTTCCGGAAGACTACTGTGACCCAACAATTCCTTCATCATGAATGGTCTGACGGAGTAGTATACATCAATCCTGATCAGGTGGCAAAAGACATCTTCGGAGACTGGAATTCTCAGAAGTCTGTTTTGGATGCAGCCAACTACTGTGCACAATGGCGTGAAAATGTCTTAAGGAAAAAATTAGTTTTGTATTTGAAACGGTATTCTCTGCTGAAGACAAGATAGATTTCGTATTGAGAGCAAAGGAAGCGGGTTTTGTCATTCGCATATTCTTTATTTCAACTGAGCATCCTTCAATAAATGCTGCAAGAATAACTAACAGGGTTATTGAAGGAGGGCACTCAGTACCTATTGACAAGATTATCTCAAGATATTTTAAATCCATATTAAACTGTGAGTCCATAGTAGATAAAGTTGACCGGCTTTATGTGTATGACAATTCAATAGATGGTCAGATGGCTCGTCCACTGTTCAGACTCTCAGATGGTGTTTTAGGTAAGCAATATGTTGAATCCGTGCCTGAATGGGCACAGCATATACTACCTGAGACAGATGGAACTCAAATTCAAGATTCAGAAATATCAGACTGAAGCCGTAAAGAATACTACTGATATATTTATAGGTCAGCCGAATCGTGATACGCTTAAATATCGTCGTGACTTGGGAAAGATAGAGTTGGATACGATCAAAGACATGCTCGATGATGAAGGCTATTGAAATGCTGACGTAGAACTTTCGTTCAAGCAAATGCTTGAGAATCTACACTCTGTTCAGACTTCGGCAGGTGTGCCGCTCTCTAAATCTCTAAGCAAGATCGATGGTTTGGGAGCCGTTAACCTTGATATAGAGATGGAGACCGGCACTGGTAAAACTTACGTCTATATCAAGACGATGTTTGAACTCAACAAACTCTATGGTTGGTCAAAATTTATCATCGTTGTGCCGAGTATAGCCATACGCGAAGGTGTAGCCAAATCTTTCCGTATGCTTGAAGAACACTTTATGGAACAATATGGAAAGAAAACCCGTTGGTTTGTTTATAACAGCTCCACCCTGAATCAGCTCGATCAGTTCTCACAAGATGCCGGACTTAACGCGATGATAATAAATACTCAGGCTTCTCGCATAATGATCTACCTTGAAGATAACGGATATGTGGACGACAGTGGCAATATCACTCCTAAATATCATGCTGACCTCGCAGCAGAAGCACTCGTACCTTACGGTGAGAAATTAGCACTGCTGGCTGATGGGATAACTTTGCTTATCAACTCGATATTCGACCCGTCGCTGCTCGACAGCATGACTGAGAACGGTGCAAAGACTAAGTTTCCTGTCAAGATATTGGTGGCCGACAATCGTGCTTTGGCATTTGTGAAATGGGAAATGGAGCTTGCCGGACTGACACCCAGCGAGACAAATCTTGTAAATCCTGATTTTGCGGAAGTGGCAACAGCAATAGGATTTCAAGCCGAAACCGTAACAAAACCGGAAGATCTTGAGGAAGCCATGAAACGTTGGCTAAGTTCCGAGGGACCGGCGTTACTGTCGGTAACCTCCGATACTGATGCCGCCTCCTTCTCATTCAGCAAAGAGCTAATGGAGAAAGCGGCACCGGGAAATGTAGTTTCCAATTTCATGGTTCCGGGAGTGTGATATCAGAAGATACTACTCAAGTAAAAAATCCGCAAGATCATTCATATTCAAAGTATTTAGATTGTAAAAATTCCATAACCATAGTCTAATAACCGGATTATGGTATAACAACCGTCGTAGATCTGGTCATGCCTGCAAAGTGCAATTGATAACAAACACCATGTAAAGCGTGTTGAATACTGTGTGGGATATTTTAATCTTCACGTTTGGGATTTGACCATAGACCAAATAGACTAACTACGGGGAGACTTTGTCGAAGAATAATCTTCTCATGACCCTCAATTTTGAGTCTGTCGCTTGCTTGTCGGTATATACTCCCCACCAGACGAATTACCCCTTTGGCTTTATTCTAATGAAGATAGGACTTCTGCCGTTATTACGCGAAGCATCGCAACAAGACTGTGGTCTATTACTTCTGATCAACAGCCCTCGGCTCCAACTATGCTGTAAACGAACAGGATTACCGTTGGTGGGTAGTTCACGAATTTGAGCGCAGGGGTTGGCGCGTTGAAGCCGTGTACCTCGGAAACCCGATGCGACACGATGAAAAATACCTGCTCATCAATCAGGGCTTCGCAGGTAAGCAACGCCTTGTGCCATTCTTCAACCGCTCAAACAACGAGGACTTGATTCTAGCGGTGCAGTCTGCCGGTGTCTCCAACGGACGCAACGGCTTCCGCAAAGACAAGTCAGGCGAGAATTGAAAATCGCTGAATACTTCTAAAATTAACACAATATGAGGCAAACTTGCGGAGTCCGAATAAGACTTGATCGAACACTGCACCGACGGAACAGACGTTTTTGATACCCTCTACATCGGCGCAGAGAAATTTCCGTACCACGATACTTTTGCACTCTCTATGAGCGGAATATCATGAGATTTTAGTAACTTTGCAGTTGTTAAGTCATTAAAAATGTCTTTAAGTGTAAATGATTATAAGATTTATCAATACCATATATTCATATCTTATTGTGCTTGTATCATTATTGTTCGCAAGCATCTTTTGTGCATGCTCAAATACTAATGCAGAAAAGCAACTCTCAGAAGCGGAAGCATTGATTATTGAGCACCCCGATTCCACAGTTTCCTTATTGATGCAAATGGATACAACTCATATGTCAAAGAAGCAAATAGCACGACAAGAGTTGTTGTTTTTATATACGCAGCTTATTTATGGAAACCAAGTACCCATTGACTCTGCCGGTATTGCAGAAGGAGACAATGTATTTGCTAACGATTTTGAGAATTATGGGATAAAATGGCTGATTGTAAAGTCTGCGGAAGCACACCGCTCAGGTGATCCTGTGGCTCGTATTGAATTACTTAAGGACGCGGAATTTTTGGCGATTCAATCCGACAACAAAGCCGATCTTGGAATTATCTATTTCTTCTTGTCGAAAGTCTATGAACAGGGATTTAACGGAATAGTCAGCAAGTATTATGCCGACAAAGCTCTTGAAATATTCAGAGACTTAAAGTGGCAATCGAAAATTAGAGACGCACGCATGGCTATTGTTGGAGCCTACTGTGTGGATAGAGATTATAAAATAGCTCTTGATTCTCTGATTGCAATGCAAACAGAGGTTATGGCTAATGCCCCTGATAGCTACAAGATATATTTTCTTGACCAATTGGCGCGACATTATGATGAAGACGGTCAGTCGGCAAAAGCAATAGAGATATGGCATTCAATATATGATGGCACAGATATTTCAGCCAATACACTCGCTCACTGGGCACGTGCTTATTGGCACATAAATGAGCTAGACAGTGCATATATGTTGATTCAACAAGCGAATGCACTGCCTCACAATAATTCAGATGAATATCTTTGCCGCAACGTTGAATATGCTATCCTCGAAAAAATAGGTCGCAAGCAGGAACTTGAAAGAATTGATAGCTTGCGGACAATCGCCTCAAATAAAATAAGCGAAGAACGACATCTTGAAGAAACCAGTCTCGCTTTGAATATAAAATATGATTCTGCCACACGACAGGCATGGCTTGAGACTTCAAAGTCGCGCAACCATGCATATGTCGCTATACTCATTGCTTTATTAACTGTGGTAGCTGCTGTGGCGATATATATTTTCCTTAGAAATCGAAACCGACTGCTCCAGCTTGAACATGAAAACGATATACTTAAAATAGAAAGCCTTCAAGACAATCTATTCAAAAGCGACTGTCGGAATAATGATATGTATATAAGAATTTCCGAGCTTTTCAAAACTCGATTCAATCTAATAGAAGGTCTTGCATCAACTTATTTTGAGTGTAAAGATACGCGACAGGAACAAAAAAGAATTTATTCAGAAGTAAAGAGAGCATTGTCTAACTTCGGGACTAAAGAAGCCATTGATGAACTTACGGATATAGTTGATGGGTACAAGAATAGTCTTATTGAACATTTCAAGACTGACTTTCCCAAAATGTCTCCGGCTCAATACAAAATTGCATTGTTCCTGTTTTGTGGATTTTCTTTACAGGCTATCAGTATTTTTACCGACACCGAAATAAGAAATTTATATGTATATAAGTCTCGTCTAAAATCAGCTATTTCAAAGAGTGAGACACCTCGAAAAGAGGAATATCTGCAATATTTTGAGTAAATCAGACATCTGTTAGATGATGTTAGAAAACAAAAAATTTTATCATTGAATATTAACACCTTACATTTGTAAATGTAAGGTGTTGTAGTTTGCTATGCGTGCGAATTGTCGTAACTTTGTATCAAAAATTACACGTATGAGCAAACATCCATTTCAAATCCTTGTGAGCCTATTTGCCACAATCTTTTTTTCAATAGCACCTATACAAAGTGCTTTTGCAAAGAATGACCTTAAGCCTTATGAAAAAGCCGCTATAGCAACCCGCTTTGCTTCGGAAGTGAAATACAATTTCGCCGGATATGGCAAATTCGCGCAGAACTATGACAGTATTTGCCGCGCAGAACTTCCTAACCTTGTTAACACGCATACCGATGAAGAATTCAGCGACAAACTGCAACTTTTTGCCAATCTGCTGAAAGACGGTCATACAAGCATAGGATTCAGTGCAGATGTAACTTATGCGCCTATCAGTCACAAAAGAATTGGCGATAAGGTTTTTGTTACCGAAGTGTTTTCTGATGAATATACTCAGAAAGGTGTTCACCGGGGAACCGAAATTGTTGCCATTGATGATATGCCGGTTATCGAATATGGTAACAAATATGTGGTGCCTTATATTCCTTCATCAACTCCACAATGGTCTGCTACATATCCTTTCAATTCTATTAACCTTACAAAAGGTTATCGCGGTGTGCCTGTAAAACTGACATTCAAAAATAAAAACGGTAAGACTTTCGACATCACAGACAATCGAGAATCCCTTTGGGGTATTGTCAATTCGGATATGTCAATTAAGTATGATACTCTACCAGAAAATATCGGACTTTTGAAAATACCGAGTTTTCAGACAAACTATTTTAATGATCAGGAATTTCTCAATCTTTTTGAACACAAAATTCTTCCGACTACGGGCTTGATCATAGATATTCGAGACAATACTGGAGGTAACAGTCAGGTAGGCCAGTTTGTCATGATGTTGGTTGCTACCGACACTATTCCGCAAGCCTCATGGGAAACGCCGAAATATGAAGCTGCGTATGCTTCATGGGGTAAGAAGTGGGAACGTGAAACTGTTGCATCTGATTCCATTGTGCCTTTCTGCATTTCTTATCCAAATGATGTTCCTAAATATGACAAGCCGATAATCCTTCTCGTCAATGGCTCCACATTCTCAGCAGCAGAAGATTTTACTGTGCTTTTCAAAAATGCTAATCGTGGCAAAGTTGTTGGAACTCCTACCGGCGGAAGCACCGGCAACTCAATCTTCATTGACTTAGGTTGGGGATATACCGGTAGAATATGTACTCGACACGAGAAGCTTGCCGATGGAACTGAGTTCATCGGAATCGGCATACAGCCCGATGTTGTTGTTGAAGAAACCGAGAGCGTCATCTTAGGTAAAGACAATGTGATAGAAGAAGCTTTGAAAATTATAGCACATAAATAATAAGACTATGGCAGAAGGAGTTTTTTTAACAGTCGTAACAGCTATGATCGCCACCTTCCTCGGAATAGGCATAGCTGATTCAGAGTGGTTGAAAAAGAAAGTATCCTACCGTTTTATTCGATACTGTATAGGCTTAATCATCGCTCTTGTAATCTTTTGCCCCTTTTTCTTCGGGGTATAGCAAAAGTTTTATTAAAAACAGCTATCCATACTCTATGGAAACCTCGGCAGTGATTGTCGGGGTTTTCTTATGGAGTTGCAGCACTGCCGCCGCGCTTTCGTAAATCAAGACTAAGATCTCGACCGTAAGGCTTCAACCATTTAGCTCAACGAGCGTAGGCGAGTTAATCGCTAACTCATACAGCGAGCTTCGGCACCAACCTACAGTTGGATCCGAGGCTCGCTTTCGTAAGCATACGGTAAAGCGCGTATACACGTGATGATTTGAAAGCGCTAATTTTGCCGGTAAAAAGAAAATGCTGAGCAAAGAGGAAGTATTGGACCTCATGTTCTACCGTATTCTTACGATAAAACAATATTATTATTGTAACTCGCTCAAATAATCTGAGTGTCGATAGTTCCTAATCGTCTATCGCGTGTATGATCTCAATCTTTAGATCTTCGGGATAGTCCTCGTTTGCCATGTAGCAGGTAATGATACGTTGAAGCAGATCTTTGTCTATGCGTCCGGCGGCGACGTGGTAGATTATTGCCTCCATGCACTGCATGAAGTTGTAGGCATGCCAGTAGTAGCCGTTATGGACGAGAAACCATACACCTATAGTCAATGCTACGCGTTTGTTGGAATCCTCGAAATAATGTCCGGTGCATAAGCCGAATACAAGATATGTGAGTTTTTCAACGAAAGAGGGATAATATAAGTTGTTCTGCACGAAGTCAAGAACCTTGCGAATACCGCCTTCGTCTTTTACTCCTTGCAAACCGCCACCGCTGGCTGCTACTGTCTTAGCATATACCACCAGAGCTTCATCATAATTGATGTATTTCAATTCCTCACTCATCATCGTCTACTTGCTTTAAGCGTTTAAGAACCTCACGGTTGGCTTCAAGGATATTGTCAAAGTCAATCGAAGCATCGCCGATAAACTTATCAAACTCGTCAGGAGTAACAGCTCTGAGATACCCTGCGAGATTACCATGCCATGCATCACGGAATGCAACATCACGCGATGCCATTTTTGTTCTGGCATCATGGATAAATGGCTCCATCATGGGTGCGGCGGCTAATTCATCTATTATCGCCTTAACTTCCTCTATTGACAACTTTTGGTTACCATTCTCGGAATGACGTTTCTCTATCTTATGAGCAACTCCATTTTCAAATGAGGAGATACAAAGTAGAACTTCCGCATATAGAGTGTGTCGCACATTCTCCTCGTTTTGTAAACGCAAAACCTCCCGATACTCTTTTGCATTCTCCTTGAATACGGCTTTGTATATCAAGTCTGTTAATTGTTCGTACTTATAATTGGGGTGTCCATCAACATACTTTCCTACAGCTTGTGTGAAATTTTTACGATAATTTTCACTCTTTATTGCCGTAGGAAGGTAATCACGGTCTCGCCAGTTAATGTATTTGGTCCCTCCTCCGGCACGATTGTTAATAGTTGCAATAACAATATCAAGTATACGTGTACGTAATTGCTTCGCCTTTTCGCTCTCTGTAAGAAGCATCCCTATATTCAGAAATGCGCGGAATGAAAAGACTCCCAATTGGCGTGTAAACTTAGGGACATTGATGTCCCCAACAAAATGCAACTTTAATTCCTTTAGGGAGTTACCCTCACTTAAAAAATATCCGTTAGCACGAAGTTCATCTCCATGCTCTTGCACATAGCGTTTTATAGTGCGCTCATCCACACCATAAAATTCAGCAACCATTTTGGTAGTAAAAAGCAGCTGATCATGAAAAATCAGACCATTGACATCCAAGTTCTCTTGGATGGATTGAAGGGCATAATTGTTGTTCAAAACGTTCTGTCGCTCGATATTTGATACTGTCAAGTCGTTCATATTACAAAATTACTAAATAATTCTTGAATGTCAGCTAGCTACATATTGAGATTGTTAGAATATTATCCTATTGTTCCAATAACTGAGGCAGTCTGTCGAAGTTATGGGTTGTATTGGGGGCTCCATATCTGTTTTGTTGAAATATACTCTCTCCATTTAAGACCTTATACAATAAAATAAGCTGCGGGATTCGAAATTTCGAATCCCGCAGCTTATTTGTATTTTCATTATTATAATGCTAATGCCGGCTGAGGAGTCCGACTATCCAGAGAAGGAATATCGCTCCTACCACTGAGGTGATAAGATTTCCAATAATGCTCGATGTGTAAATACCAAGCAGACCGAATAACCAGCCGCCTAAGACGCCGCCTATTATTCCTACAACAAGGTTTACTACAAATCCAAAGCCTCCGCCACGCATCAGCTTCCCGGCTACGGCTCCGGCCACCACTCCGATGATTATATACCAGATAAAGTTCATGTCAAAGTATCTTTTATTGGTTAAACTTGCTTATACCTCAATAATTAGAGAGTTCGGATTATTCGAGAGCAGTCTGAGCTATCTGTTCAGGAGTCATACCATTCTCTTTAAGGACTTCTGCTGCGTTATAACGATCCATGAATTGATTCTTAAGTCCCAGACATGTGGTCTTTACTCCTTCGTGAGCGAGATAAGCAGCTATCTTCTGGCCGACACCTCCGTTGAGTATACCATCGTCGATTGTGATCACATGTCGGTAGCCCTTGAGGGAATCAAGACATTCAGCATCGACCTCAGAAAGGTTGCGGGCATTTATCACTGTCGGAACAATACCTTTCGCCTTAAGCAGTTCGGCGGCTTTCAATGCGTTCTGCAGAAGAGCGCCATAACCGATAATGGCTACTTCCTCACCTTTTTCGATAACATCATAACGCAGAAAATCAGATGAAGGGGTCTTTCCTGCATGCACGACCGATCCTCCCGGAGTGCGGACCACTACCGGATATTCCGTCTGAGCTACAGCCCATTCTATCATGGCAAGATACTCTTCGGCATTAGCGGCGGCAATCATCTTGATGTTGGGGATATTCGACACCATAGCCACATCAAACAGGCCGAGATGTGTCACATCATTCATTCCATATACACCGGTATAGAAATCTACAAAGACAGCCGGGAGATTATTAATGGCAACATCGTGGCTCAGCTGGTCGTATGCACGCTGTAGGAAAGTGGAAACCACTCCCATTACCGGACGTGCGCCTCCTTTTGCCAGACCGGCAGTCATCGTAACGGCATCCTGCTCGGCTATACCTACATCCACAAACTGACTTCCGGCCTGCTTGCGAAGTTCTTCGCTAAAACCTATTGCTGCGGGAGTGCCGGCTGTGAGAGTCACCACATTCTTGTCGGCGTGCATCAGCTGGAGCATCTTCATCGCAAACATTTCCGTGTAGCTCTCGGCAGCAACCGGATTGAGTGGCGATCCTGTCTTGGGATCGAACGGGCCGTTGAAATGAAACTCCTCTTTATGTGCCTCGGCCACGGGAAGTCCCATTCCTTTCATCGTGTTGATATGCACAAGCACGGCATGGTCTTTATCTTTAGCATTTCTGAAAGCCTTTATGAGCGAACGCAGGTCGTTACCCTCAGCCACATATATATATTCATATCCGAGAGCCTTAAAGATATTGTTTTCAGCTTGACCATTGCTTTTGCGGAGGGTGGCGAGATGATTATAGAGTTCACCATGATTTTCAGCAATTGACATCTGATTGTCGTTTAGCACCACGATGAAGTTGGATCCTAATTCAGGTGCATAGTCGAGAGCTTCAAGAGCCATGCCTCCTCCTAATGAGGCATCTCCGATAAAGGCCACCACATTCTGTCGGCCACCCTTGAGATCACGAGCCTTTGCCAGACCTGTGGCCAAAGCTATGGAAGTGGAGGTATGTCCGATCTCAAAAAGATCATATTCACTCTCTTGGGGAGAAGAGTATCCTGTCACCTCATCATAACGGGTCGGATCAATAAAGGCACCGATTCGGCCCGTAAGCATTTTGTGAACATAGCTCTGGTGAGACACGTCAAACACAATCTCGTCTTTGGGAGCATCAAAAACGTAATGTAATGCAACGGTGGCTTCCACCACACCCAAGTTGGGACCCACATGGCCTCCATGTGCTGCAAGCTTTTTTATAAGGGCAGCCCGAAGTTCTTCACTTAATAATTCGAGTTTTTCTATATCAAATCCCTTGATGTCGGCAGGGGATTTAATTGTGGATAAGTCAATTTTCATAGTTATATATAATATCATTTTAGTCGCGGGAAAGCGCGGCTCTGATATATAAACGTTCGGAACAGGGTATTGGTTGGTTCAGCGCTTTGAGCAGTCAGGACAAAGACCGTTTATGACATAATTGGCTGTCCTGAATGTGAAACCGGCGGGCAATTCTACCACAGGTGTCATTATTTCTTCCAGACAAAATGTTCTTCCGCAATTATCGCAATGGAAATGTGCGTGCCGATCGTCAGAGATGTGATGATTGTGACTATTACAAAGTTCATATTTCAATGATCTGCTGCCATCGTCAACCACATGCACCATCTCCTTTTTTCGGAAAAGATCAAGCACCCGGAAGATACTTGCTTTGTCGATTGTATCGAGGGCTATTTCCAGATCAGCCAGACTTATAGGATGAGAAGCACGCATCAATTCCCTGCCAACAAGAAGTCGGTTGGACGTGGGTCTGATCCCTTTTTCAGTAAGCATCTTGTCAAATTTATTCATAATAGTATATTCCCTTATCTTTCCGAACTTTACAACCGGGCTGCATCATGTATTAAATAACTTTGCAATGTGAAATTAATAAAAATCAATTAAACCGGAAAATCGTGGTAAAGAAATTCTATGTTGAAGATGAAAGTATCATTTGTGCCTTATCTTAGTAAATGTGGGAATAGTCAATATGTGGCTTGCTATTTTCGCCGACTTGGGAGTGATGATTCTCGCTGTGCTTACTGCTATCCGAAGGATGTATAGGAAGAAGATATAGAGTGCTATATTCCCCGCCATTGGAACAAAACCGGCTTTCCGTTAGTTAAAAAGAAAAGATTATTTGAATGGAAAAAAGAGTATTGAGTAATGGGGTGGAAATCCCTGTGATAGGATATGGCACCTATAAGGTTTCGGAAGGTCACGATGGTGTGCAGGCCGTGACAGATGCACTTAAAGCCGGGTACAGGTTGATTGATACAGCCGCCCTTTATGGAAATGAAAGTGAGGTGGGCAGCGCAATCGAGGAGTCAGGAATAGAAAGAAGTGAACTGTTTGTTACCTCTAAGGTAGCCAATGGCGACCGTGGATATGATTCCACTTTGAGGGCATTCGAGAGAAGTCTGGAACTACTCAAACTTGATTATCTTGATTTGTATCTTATCCACTGGCCGGCTTCAGAAGCACGCTTTCCTGATTGGAAGAAAATAAACGCCGAGACATGGCGAGCTATGGAGAAGCTCCTCGAAGACGGCAAAGTGCGGGCGATTGGAGTCAGTAATTTCATGCCCCTTCATCTTGACGCTCTTACAGAACGGGCAAGTGTCCTGCCTATGGTGAATCAGATAGAATACCATCCCGGTTGTATGCAACCGGAAGTGGTGGAATGGTGCAACCAACATGCAGTGCTTGTGGAGGGATGGTCTCCGCTTGGACGGACTCGTGTGCTGGAAAATCCATTGTTGATCGATCTTGCCGGAAAATACCATAAGACTTCGGCACAGATATGTCTCCGCTGGGCTGTGCAGAATGGAGTGGTGCCTTTACCCAAATCGGTGAATCCGGAAAGAATGAAGACCAATCTTGATATCTTCGATTTCACAATTTCAGAAGAAGATATGAATTTAATAAGCGGCATGCTTCCGACAGGTGAATCAGGACTTACGCCCGATACTATCAATTTTTAACTTAAGGTTGAGATTAAGAAATCCTCAACAATCTTGCTATTACCGGAAATAAAAATCGTAATTCGTGACATATAAAGAGGGTACTTCCCCACGCTATAACCCCGGCATCGAATACACATGGTAAGATCTATGTCATCCTGAATTGGGTTGACTCTTTTATATTTTTAATGCTAATAAAAGCTTAAATGATTAACATTATCCCTTATTGGGATTGATCCTATAAAGACTATCATTTCGGATCATTCTGTGAAATTCCGTTATATCTGTGAGCGAGTGAAAGCGCGAAGCGCTGTAACGCTTCTGTGGTAGTCTATTTCAAATTATCCGGAATAAAGGGAACTGTACCCACAGAAACGATTTTCCTGATGATTGGGAATAAAAGGTGTCTTAGCCTGAAAAAAGTTGACTCATAAGAGTCAATTAAAAATGATTAAAAG
>CAMWUJ010000044.1 GCA_947177405.1 uncultured Porphyromonadaceae bacterium
TAGTTTAGAAAAAGAATATGAGATGTTACGACCCGAGACAGGCAATAAATTCGTCAGCTGTCATTATCTCCATCTTTGAGAAAGCGGTAAGTTTCTTACCCAAATCCTTGAATGATGCCCCGACATGATATATGGTGTCATCAACTATCAGGAAACGATCGTGAGCCCTACGGAATGTCTTTACTTCAATGGGATCGTATTGGGTATTATGATGCTCCAGATCTTGACGCAGAGTTCGGCTGATGGATGGTGTAAATATTGTGGCTGACACTCCTTCTGTTCGCTTGTCAAGCTGAAGGAATACTGAATCATCGATATAATTATCCACAATGATGATACGGCTCTTGGCACTTCGTATGAGATCGCACATAAGGGTATAGGCATCGAATATCTGGCCGTCAAGAATAATTCCTTCTTTAGGGGGCAGCGATGTCCGAACAAAGAAATCCATTCGATTGCTCAGTTCTTTTATCTGAGAATCATGTTCGGAAAGCCTGTGATCAATCCGATTTTCCATATGCATCAATCGCTGATTGATACTGTAACCTCTCAGTAGATATTCCTTCAACACCTTATTAGCCCAAGCTCTAAATTGAACACCTCGCTTAGACTTTACACGATATCCTACAGAAATAATAACATCAAGATTATAATATTCAATGTTACGTGTAACTTTACGATTACCCTCTATTTGAACTGTCGCAAAATTTGCGATAGTTGAAACACCATCAAGTTCTTCTTTAAGCGCATTAGTGATATGTTTACCAATTGTTTTGACATCTCGATCAAAGAGAGTAGCAATCTGTTGACGGTTTAACCACACAGTCTCATTTTCCAAACGGACTTCAAGCTTAACGGTAGAGTCCGGTTGGTAAAGTATAATCTCATTATCTTGCGCGGGGGTATCAAATGTCATGGGGAGTTTGTCGTTCATGATGCAAAATTAACAAAAAAATGAAATATAAAGATAAGTCTCAGGTGATTTGAGTTTTGGAATGTAGATATGATTCATCCCCTAAACCCGGAGCAGTGAAAGGGGCGGTAGCTTCCAAGCTTCCGCAATGCAATAACGAGAAGGGGTGTCAAACCCCTTCTCGTTATATCAGCTATAAATAAAACAGCTATAAATTTTTAGAGAATTTCAGTAGGGCGGACCTATTGGAGGCCGGGTCTTAGTCCCCTTCCTCAAGGATAAAAATGGTCTCGACCGGCTTCTCGAAAAACCGACTTATTTTGAGTGCAAGCGGAGTGGATGGTAAAAAACGGTTTTTCTCGATGGCAACGATGGTTTGCCGGCTCACTCCCACAGCTTCAGCCAGTTGCTGTTGGGTTACTCCTTTTTCCGCCCTCTCTATTTTAATCCTGTTCTTCATCCTCTTCAATCTTATTGTAGCGATATATTTCAAAGCGAAATACCACCACATATATTATTGGCAACAATACGAGATTAAAAATCATAAACATAATGAACGCCGGACCATTAATCAGCAAAACAGATGCGATCAGAACGACCGCATAAAAATAAATGGCATTCAATAACGATGAAAGACGTATGGCCCGAATCATCTCATCTTCGTGTTTCTCTTTTGAACACACTATGAAGATAGATCCTGAGATTATCCCTATTATGGCTGCATCATTAAGGATGGTTTCTGTTATTCCGGTGCAGAATCCCGGGGTGAAGTACATAATAATTCCAAGTATGAGTGCAGGAATAAACAGCAACCAGCCGATAACTTGGAATTGTCTTGGAAATAGCAGATTCTTCATACGAAAAATTTATAAAGTTATTTGTTTATCGCTGCAAAAGTATATAATATTTTACAAATAGACAAGTAAACTTTACAAAAATTCCTTATTCCTTAATTCGGGAATCGATCACAATTGTCACGGGGCCATCGTTGACGAGGCCCACCTGCATGTTGGCACCGAATTGTCCACGGCTTACGGGGTGCCCTATCAGATCCGAAAGCCGATCGCAAAAGAGTTCATAGAGAGGCACGGCAAGATCGTGGCCTGCCGCATGTACGTAGCTCGGGCGATTCCCTTTGCGCGTGGATGCCAGGAGAGTGAACTGGCTCACAGCCAACGCCTCTCCGCCGATATCCTTTACCGACAGATTCATCACTCCCTTCTCATCCGGAAATATTCGCATGGCAGCCGTCTTGGCCGCCAGCCATTCCACATCCTGCGGGGTGTCACCATCCACCACTCCCACCAGAATCAACATTCCGCGCCCTATCCGGCTGAAGAGCTCACCTCCGATCTCCACCGAAGCCTCACTCACCCGCTGTATCACCAGTCTCATATCACCAATCTATTACCATTCATACCCGGCTGTCACACCAATTGAATTGAGCGTAGGACTGTATTTACCTCCCCAGTATCCCCAGGAATTGTCGGCGGTTATCAATTGATAGGTCACACCGAAATTGAGTGCGTTCTTGGGATTCTTCCTGTTGGTCGGCACTCTCATTCCGATCGAGGGACGGAGCAGGAACTGGGCGCTGTTGGAGAGCGCTCCGCTGTTGAGCTGGAGATAGCGGTTGCCGATAAGCCAGGTGGCACCGGCCTTGATGTCGATAAAGACTGAAGGTGACGACGAATTCGATGACCCGATGTTGAATCTGAAATCAGAGAATACAGGGATCATCACCCGGGTCTGACTCATGCGCGGATTCCATGAATAGAAACCATCAGGAGAATAGACCGGAGATTCCGACAACGATGACATGGCTATATCCACGCCCAAACCGGCTCCCATGAAAAACCAGCTCGAATACTGGAAACCCTGCGAAGTTGAGATACCCACGAAATTCGCACGGTCGTTACCCACGCCGAATGTGGCTGTGGCATCTACATACCCTTTATAATTCATCGATCCCGACAAGGCCGGAGATAGGAGATTGGGAAGCTGGTTCACAATCTCGTAGTATTGTGCCGAAGCCTTGGGAGCCACGAGCAGGGAGAGGCCTCCCAAAAGAGACAACATCGCTTTTTTATAGTCTATATGTTTCATAATAGTCCGTTTTATAAGTTCTTGTATATTAGAAACGCCCCACTCGGGAAATAGTTAGGTCTGCCCCCTTATTCTCTGACTTCTTTACGTCCCGTCCTGACGATATTGAGCCATCTTTTCCGCCAGCCGATCTCCGAATCTTGAATTGCGTCGCGAGGCGGGAGTGTTCTCAATGGCATATTCCAGCGCCTCCTTCTCTCCGACAAGAATACACAGGTCGGTGGCACGGCTCACTGCGGTATAGATAAGGTTGCGGTATAACATCGGCTTGTGGGCGAGTGTGACCGGAATTATTATATACCGTGCTTCCGAACCCTGAAGCTTATGCACTGTTGTGGCATAGGCTAAGGTAAGTTCGCTTAATTCGTTGCGAAGATATTGCGATTTCCGGCCGTCGGTGAATGTCACCTCCATCTTCTGTTCTTCTTCCGAAAGGGATGTGATTCTTCCCACCTCTCCATTATATACTCCACGATCTCTTGAATTGGCTGTCTGCATCACCGGGTCTCCGAGTCTCATTATGGTTGTGCCGCGTCGTAGAGCAGGGCCTTCAGGGTTGATTCTCTGCTGCAGATCGATATTGAGCTGTTTTGCTCCCAGAGGCCCTATCTGTTGAGGAGTCACCACTAAAAGATCCGTAGGCGCCACGCCATGTCGGGATGGAATCTCTTCGGCCACCAGCAGCATGATGCGCTCATGGATAGCCGCGGTATCGGGTTCGGGGATTATCATAAAATCGGAATCCGGATCCGAATATGGGAGAAGTCCGGAGTTTATGGTGGCGGCTCCTGAAGCGATACCGCTTCCGGCCGCTTGTCGGAAATTTTCACTTAGACGTGCCACCGGTAAGCTTCCACTATCCATCATCTGACGCATCACATCGCCAGCACCAATAGCCGGAAGCTGATCCACATCTCCCACGAGCAGGACCCGCGTACCCGGCCGGAGGGCTTGCAGCAGATGGTTGAAGAGTACCTGCTCCATCATCGACCCCTCGTCAATGATAAGCATATCGGCATCTATCCTCTTGTTATGGTATCCCTCTCCGGGGCGATAACCCAAAAGGCTGTGTATGGTGGTGGCTTTGGCTCCGGTAAGAAGGCTCAGACGCTTGGCGGCTCTGCCGGTGGGCGCTGCTAAAATCACCTTTTTCCCCTCCATCTCCATTCTCTCCACAATGGCCCGCACCACAGTGGTCTTTCCTGATCCCGGGCCTCCCGTTATAGCGCTCACGGGAGAATTGAGAGCAGTCTCTATAGCCCTGCGCTGCACCTCCGAATATATATGTCCCAACTGCGATTTCTCAGGTATATCTTCATCCTTTACCTTCTCTAAGGGAGTGGAGGCAAGATCGGCAAGTTTGGCGGCAGCCTCTTTTTCAGCGTTATAGAACACCGGCAGATATAAGCCGCCACGGCTTTCCACGAGTCTTCCCGAATCCACAGCGGGACCTATCTCCGTTCTCACTTTATCGGAGGCGACTTTGGCAATCCGGGCAGCATATCCCACAGCTTCCTCCGGAGTAGCGAAGAGATGTCCGCCCTCGGCATAATGTTTCACGGCCGCCACAAGTGCACCGACCAGCCGGCGCGGGTCGTCGGGGGAGATGTCGAGATCCTTTCCTATCTTGTCGGCAGTGAAAAATCCTAATTGCCACACATCCTCCACCATTGAATAGGGATCGGAAAGAATCACCTCTTTGGTGCGTTTGCGATATTTATGGATGATACGATCTATCATGGTGTCGCTGATTCCGCAGGAAAAGAGAAAAAGAAGCAGGTTGAGATCCCACTTCACGGCTCGCAGGCTGTCGTGTGCCGTGGCTATACGCGCTTCTCCAATCCCCTTTATTTCATGGAGTCGTTCGGGATGCCGGAGAAGCATCTCTATAGAATCTGTGCCGAAACGATCCACAATCTTATGCGCATATCCCGATCCTATTCCCTGCACCCAATGGCTCGCAAGGAAATCCTCTACGCCTTGCGCGGTGACCGGCAGATCGGGAGAGGAGTCTTTTGATTCAATGTCTTTCATAATATATTAGATCACTGATGTTAAAACATCCGGCTGCAGATTTCGGTTTATATCGCTTAATTCAGGATGTTGGTCGCAAAAGAGTAGGATGGTAAGGGATGCATTGTTAACTTTGCCGCCGGTTTCAGAATATAAAAAAGATTGTTTTATGAAAAGAAAAATCGACTTTCTCCTTATCGTTATCGTCGCAGTGCTTCTTTCGGCATGCGGCGGTAAGAATGATGCTGTGCTTAAAGCGCAAATCGAATCCGGAAAGAAACATTGCCCCATGAGCCTCGGTATGGCGGGCAAGCTCACCTCCATGTCTTATGATGAAGCGACCCGTGAGGTGGATTTCGTGATCACCCTCAATAAGAATGTCACCGATGTCAACGACATCAAGGCTGATCCCGAAACATCGCGCACCTCCATGCGGCTCGCCCTCTCCAAGGGGGATATGAAGAAACTCGTCGAGATGATGGTGGATGCCGATGCATCTCTGAAAGTGACCTATAAGAACCGAGGTTCCAAAGATGAACACTCCATCTCCTTCTCCACCGAAGAGTTGAAGGATATCCTCGATAATCCTATGAAAGAGGAGGATGTGAACCGTCTGCTTCTCGACAATCAGGTGAAGGCAGAGAAGAACCGTCTCCCTTACACTATCGACCGTGGATTGAAAGTCACCTCGATTGAAGACAACGGCAACGTGCTAAGCTATGTGTGTGAAGTAGATGAGAATCTCTATGATATGCCCGACATGGAGACCAATAAGGAGGAACTCAAGCAGAATATGCGTTCGATGCTCAAAGACCGTGCCATGCGCAAGCAGGCAGAAGTGCTCTCTTCGCTTAATAAAGGCTTCGAATACCGCTATGTAGGCAATACGAGCGGAAACACCGTGACCGTAACCTTCACCGCCGCTGAGCTTGGTGAGATCGCCGGAAAGAAGTAAAAATCCTTGAAAGAGGAATCCCTATCAGGATATCCCTCATTTATAGTTACCGCTGTCTCGCGTTGAGGTGGCGGTTTTTGTCATTTCTTAATCATTATTAGGTAGGAGGCGCAGATATATTACCAATAACGCGCGATTGTGGAGCCACGGCCGGGATTGTAATTTTGCAATCGTAAAATCAATAACATCGGAAATGACTCCATATCGCTTTAACCCCAACATGATCTTTCGTCTTTCCGCGGGTCTTATGCTCCTTTCCATGGCTCTTACTGTCAGCGCGCAGGAATTGGCCGATACCGCGGGATACAACCGTTTCCGTTTCGGCAGTTATGCCGAAATAGTGGCCTCCTTCAAGGATTACGGCATCAATCGCTTTCAGGCCGAAGGATCCTCTAAAGAGCATCGTGCCACAATAGCTATTCCGCGCTTCACCATCGGATTCGACTATAAGTTCACTCCCAAATGGATTGTGGGAGCTGAGATTGAATTCGAGGCCGGAGGCACAGGCACGGCGGTCGAACTTGAAAACAATGAGAACGGAGAATATGAAACCGAGATAGAGAAAGGGGGAGAGGTGGCACTTGAGCAACTTCATCTCACCCGCCTCATCATTCCTGAATTCAATATCCGCGCAGGACATCAGGTGATCCCTGTCGGCCTGACCAACGCACATCACGAGCCTATAAATTTCTTCGGATCCACTCGTCCGGAAAGTCAGACAGCCCTCTTTCCGTCCACTTGGCATGAAACGGGGTTGACCTTCTTCGGCACCGTAGGGAAAGGATTTGCCACTTTCGACTATGAGGCTATGGTGGTGGCCGGACTAAATGCCAACGGCTTTGACCGCGACACATGGGTCGCTTCCGGGAAACAGGGATTTTTCGAAACCGATAATTTCACCTGTCCCGCCTATGTGGCCCGAATCGACTGGCGAGGTGTGCCGGGACTGCGCACAGGGGTCTCACTCTATTATTGCCCCAATACGGGAGCCAATTCCGATAAATCACAGACCTATTCCTCCTATGGACGCATTCCGGTGGAGATATTCACATGGGATGCCCAATATAAGTGCCAATGGTTGACTGCAAGAGCCGATATCGTATACGGCCATTTAGGCAACAGCCGCGCCGTGAATGAGCGTAACAACCGTCTTCCGGGCGCATCGCCCTATAGTCGTCTTACCCCGGTGGCAAAAAATTCACTCAGTTATGGTGCCGAACTTGGCCTTGACATCCGGAATATATTCGGGTGGAAAAGCGCACCTAAGATAATGCCATTCGCAAGATATGAATATTTCAATCCCCAAAAATCGGTGGAGAAGCCATATACAGCCGACCGGAGGCTCGAAGTGAGCAAATGGATGGTTGGTGCCGACTGGTTCGCGCTTCCCAACCTTGTGGTGAAGCTTGACTATTCAAACCGGCAGATAGGCACTGCGCGAGTGTTTGGTCATGGGGCCTACAACAGTGAGAATGAGTTCTCTATCGGTGTGGCCTATATCGGCTGGTTTTTCAAGAAATAAAATCTGAAATAAAATCCTATATGAAAAGAAAAGACTTATTCAAAAGATCCCTCCTTTGCGGAGCGATCTTAGCAGGCTGCGTCTCGTTACAGTCATGCAGCGATGATAAAAATGAACCCTCCGACAGGAATAATCCCACAGAAACGATTGATTCCAAGAATCTTGACTATAGCAGTGACAATGCCGCGGCCTGGCACAGTTATTCTGTGAGAGTGGCTGATCTTCTTGCCCGTGATGCCTCCGATCTTCACAGTTCATGGACTGAATCTTATGAGGGGGGCGCCTCCTATGCTTCAGCCTTTCGATCAGGAAACGGGTTCGGCTACACCTCTTTCCTCAATTGCATAGAGGAGATAATCGACGGATGTGCCGATATCGCCAATGAAGTGGGAGAGGCAAAGATTGGAGATCCCTACGACCTTTATCTCAATAATCGACGTGAAGAGGCTCTCTATGCCGTGGAGTCGTGGTATAGCTGGCACTCCCGCGAGGACTATTCCAATAATATCCATTCCATCCGCAATTCCTATTTCGGAAGCCTTGACGGGAGTGTGGCTCAGAATTCTATGGCAACTCTTGTGGCTTCTCTTGATCCGGACCTCGATAAGAGTGTGCGCGAGGCAATTACCACTGCCACCAACGCTATCCTCGCAATTCCCCAGCCCTTCCGCAATAACATCAATTCCTCCGAGGCTCGCATCGCCATGGATGCTTGTGCGTCCCTTGAGCAGGTGCTTTCCCGACGTCTGAAGCCATTCTTCGCCAACCTTCCGGCAAGTCATGACTCCGCGTTGAAGGGTATAGTAGAGAATTATGTGGATGAGGTGGTGCTTCCCACTTATTCACTTCTTAAAACGCGCACTCAGGTGCTGGCCGATGCCGTGAAGGAACTGGCTACCCTCCGCAGTGACGCGGCCTTTGAGAAGGCTTGTCAGGCGTGGCTCTCCGCCCGTGAACCCTGGGAACGGAGCGAGGCCTTCCTTTTCGGTCCGGTAGATGCTCTCGGGCTCGACCCCAATATGGATAGTTGGCCTCTCGATCAGGATGCGATCGTGAATCATCTTAAGAACGGTTCCTTTGCCGACCTCGAATGGAATGATGGAGATGACGATGACACCGTGGAGGCAGCTCAGAATATCCGTGGTTTCCACACATTGGAGTTCCTTCTATTCAAAGATGGCAAACCCCGCAAGACAGCCCGATGAACAGATTTCTCATAATATCAGTGTTATTCTCTGCCCTCTTTCTCGCTTCATGCGAGGAGGAGGGTTTGGACGTGCTTGATGTCGAGGTGCCGGAAGGCTATAGCCTGTCGGCCGGCACAGCCTCCATATTCATGAACTCCTCCAAGAGCTACGACAGTCCGGCTTCCTGGGTGAGCGGCACCTACGCCACCCGTTTCAACCGTGGCGACAAGCTCTACGATGATATGCGGACCAGCTCCAATGGCTACGGAGGAGGACTCGGACCGGTATATGCGGGATATTCATGCGGCAGCTGTCACAGTAATGCAGGACGCACCAAGCCTGCAGGATGGGCCGACCACGGATCGGGTCCTTATGGATTCACTTCGGCCCTTGTATATGTGACCCGTAAGAACGGGGCATTTTTCCAGGGATATGGGCGTGTGCTCCATGACCAGGCCATATATGGTGTGGAGCCCGAGGGAAAATTCAGCGTCGAATGGGAATACCGCACATTCTCCTTCCCTGATGGAGAGACTTATGCGTTAGCGAAACCCGAATATAAAATTACCGACTGGTATCTGGGCGACATCCGGCCCGAAGATCTCTTCTGCACCGTGCGTATCCCGTTGCGCCATGTGGGTATGGGACAGATAATGGCACTCGACCCCAAGGAGATAGAGGCGTTGGCAAGGAAAAGCAATTATCCGGAGTATGGCATCTCCGGACGATGTAATTATGTCACTGAGCGAGGAGTGCTTTGTCTGGGTGTATCGGGCAATAAGGCGCAACATGCCGACCTCACGGTCGAACTTGGCTTTTCAAGCGACATGGGAGTGACCAACAGCCGCTATCCCGAAGAGATATGTCAGGGCCAGCATCAGATGACGCAGGGATCCATGATGGGTCTTCTTTACGATCAGCTTGATGTCAGCACCGAAGATATGGAGAATGTGGATCTCTATCTTCAATGTCTCGGAGTGCCTGCCCGTAGAGATGTAAATGATCCACAGGTGAAGATCGGGGAGCAGAAATTCCATGAGGCGAAATGCAGTCTCTGTCATGTGGCTACATTGCATACACGGTCAATGGGTTCCACATTGCTTAACGGCACTCGGATTCCCTGGCTCGGATCGCAGACCATACATCCCTACAGCGATTTCCTTCTTCATGATATGGGCTCCGAGATAATGGGAGTGGGACTCAATGACAATTATCAGTCGGGATTGGCAATGGGGAATGAATGGCGCACCACCCCTCTCTGGGGGATAGGACTTCAGGAGAAGGTGAACGGCCACACCTATTTCCTTCATGACGGACGGGCCCGCAATCTGACCGAAGCAATAATGTGGCACGGCGGGGAGGCGGAAGCTTCCAAAAACCTTTTCAAAAAAATGAAGAAGAGTGATCGCGACGCCCTCCTGAGATTTCTGGAATCCCTTTAGAAATTAATCAAGATTAATCATGAGGCATCATGATTACTCATGATTCCCCATGATTCCCCATGATTCATCATGATTATCCATGAATCATCATGATTACCCATGATTCATCATGATTATCCATGAATCATCATGAAAATAAAAAATTTATGAAACCATTAATGACTATCATCCTTCTTGCAGCCACGGTTTTCGGAGTCCGGGCTCAATATGATGCCGACACTGAAAATGGCGTGGTATCCTTTGCCGGACGCAAAGGCTTCGTCTGGGAGAGCAAGGATGGAAAATTCGAATTCAAGCCTTATCTGATGGTGCAGACTGCCGCCGAATTCAACAGTTATGACAGTGAAGGTCTCGACCCGGCTTATAATCAGGACCGGGTGCATAATTCAGGCTTTTCGATCCCTTATGCAGTGCTGGGCTTCACCGGACGCGCTTTCGGCTTCATCACCTACAATCTTTCCATCAACGCGGCAGCCTCGGGATCCGGAATCCTTCAGCAGGCCTGGGCGGATATGAGAGTCTCGGAGGGATTTGGAGTGAGGGTGGGTAAATTCAAGACACCCTTCACCCATGCCACGCTGACCACCTTGGGAGAAACCCTCTTCCCGACACTGCCGGTCTCGCTCACGGCTCCTGTTATTATGCCCTATTCACTGAATGCCGTAACACCCTCCATGATGACCGGATTTGACCTCGGAGTGGAATTTCATGGTATGCTGAAAGGGAAGTGGGGCTATCAGGCCGGTATCTTCAACGGCACCGGTTCGAACGTGAACCTGGCCACAAAAACCTTCAGTGATGACTGGCATATCCCCTCTCTTCTATATGCAGCCCGATTCACCTTCCAGCCCTGGGGAGTGATGCCCGGGTCGCAGGGAAATCCGCGTCAGACCGACCTTAACCGTCTCCTTGTGGGAGTGTCAGCCTCAATGAATGTGGAGAGTGAGAATGAGAGCACCAATGATTTCCGGGCAGGAATAGAGGCGGCCTGGATGCACCGGCGCCTGTATCTTGCCGCCGAAGCTTATTTCATGCATGTGGGTTTCACCAAGCGCCAGAAAATCAACGACAGTTTCAATTATATGGGAGGCTATGTGCAGGGAGGATATTTCTTCACCGATCGCGTGCAGGGGGCGCTACGTTATGATTTCTTTGATCGTAACGGACTCGACAAGGGAGGATTGCTGAATATGCCCGCCATTGGAGTGAATTATTTCTTCAAGGGAGTGAATCTGAAGCTGCAGGGGATGTATCGCTACATGGGACGCACCGGCCATGCCACCCAGATCGACCGTGATAACGATGACCTGGGGCTGGCCACCCATAATGCCACCGTGCAGATTCAATATACATTCTGATCCTTTGACAAGACAGTAATCATGAGAAGCAAATTTATAATTACCGCTGCCGTGGCATCGTCTCTTCTCTTTACGAATTGTGACGATGGCAGAATCTATCCCCCTGACAATTCGGGAGAGGAGTTGGGTTTCCGGGTAGTGATGACCGGCACTCTGACCGGCACTCCTGATTATGGATCCGGATATTCACTTGTTCTGGCTGTGTTTGGGGAGGGTGATGATTTTGCGGAGGTCTCCAAAGGAGTGGATCCTTCTTCTACATTCACCGATCTTTCAAATGTCGCTGTGGCGGCAGGCACCATAGAACTGTGTGTGGTCAATTCGCTTCGCAAGCGGGTTATGACGTTGGCTTCGGTACCCGTAGAGGCCGGACCGGGGGAGACAGTGAATTTCGATGTCGGCGCCGTAGATATCTCCCCTTATGGAGTGATGGCCGACCGGATATTCGCCACCACCTGCCTGCAGTGTCACGGAGGCACCTCCCATGCCGCTGCCTCCCTCGACCTCAACAAGGAGAAGGCATGGGCGATGCTGGTAAATGTCCCCTCGAGGGTGGTGAAAGGAATGATGAGGGTGGCACCGGGTGATGCCGAAAATTCAACACTCCGTCAGGCCGTTGCAACAGACGCTTCGGCGACATGGAGTTTCAACCATACCAATCTGCTCACTTCCGGGCAGATCGGATTCATAGAGAATTGGATAGATAAAGGAGCAGAGAAATGATAAGAAAAAAGGAACTGACAGCCCGCGGCGGAGGTCGCGAAGTGCATGCTATAATCACAGTGGAGAATCGGGATCTTTCTTTAGCCCGCCAGCTTGAGGAGGTGGAATCACAGATGAGAAACCTTCTTGAGGAAGAGGGAAAAAGGATGCAGCCTGTATTTATGCGCTGGTTTCTGAGCGATTCGGCCAATCAGGCCTCATTGCTTCCGGAGGCCGGATGCGCCCGGTCGGTGGTGGAGCAGCCGCCACTCAATCTCACGAAGTTGGCTTTGTGGATATGGCTGGCTGAAGATGTCGAAATGGCTCTTCAGCCCGATGGCAGCCATGCTATGCGTAGGGGGAGCTATCTTCATCTTTTTGAGGCCGGATCCTCCCGGCCCGGACTGGGGCCTTACGCATCTACTTATGATATTTTCTCCTCCGCCGAACTCCGGCTTCGCAGCTATGGGGGAAGCCTTCTTGACAGCTGCGTGCGCACGTGGCTTTTCGTGCAGAATGTAGATGTGAATTATAGTGGTGTGGTGGAGGGTCGTAACAGCGCCTTCGAGGAATTCGGTCTGACTCAGCAGACACGTTTCATCGCCAGCACCGGTATCGGAGGGCGCCATGCCGACAAGAGTGTGGCCATCCAGATGGATTCCTATTCAGTGCGTGGTCTCAAGGAGGGGCAGATGCGACAAATCAGCGCTCCTCAATATCTTAATCCCACTTCTGAATATGGTGTGTCGTTCGAGCGAGCCACGTCCATCGACTATGGTGACCGCCGACATCTCTTCATCTCCGGCACCGCGAGTATCGACAATCGCGGACAGGTGGTGTGGGAGGGGGATATACGTCGGCAGACTGAAAGAATGTGGACAAATGTCGGGGCTCTTCTCCTCGAGGCTGAATGTGATTGGGAAGATGTGGGGCAGATATTGGTTTATCTACGCGACCCTGCCGACTATGGAGTGGTAAACGCGATGTTTACGCAAAGATTTCCGGATACTCCTTTTGTGATTCTCCTGGCGCCGGTGTGTCGTCCGGGATGGCTCATTGAAATGGAATGTATGGCTATGCGACCGATAGAAAGCGAATATGAGAATTTCTGAATTTATATGGAAATCAGCTCGGGCGGTGATGCTTGTCGTTGTCCTCTTATGGAATGATGGCGCAAATGCTGATAGGATTGCGGGAATTACAAGGGCAGAAGCCGACAGTCTGGGGAGGGAGACCGTAATTTATAACGGTCTTCCCGTTACATTCAATACCCTTAGCCGCGATTTGCTGAAGAAGGTGTCGGGATCAGTCTCCTATCGCGGACTTTCTGCCGAACAAGTGGTCTCCTCCCTGAAGCTTTTCCCTTTGGAATGGAAGGATGAACCGTTGATTATAGTCAAAGATAAGGATCTGGCACAGCGTTTTGGTGCCACGGGGAACAGGCTGGCGCTTTCCAGTCTCTTCGATTCTGATGGCAGCTATAAGGTGGATCGGTTATATGCCGGTGCGGAGGGGAAAAGGCTTCGTGCGGTGGAGGAGCTGGATGAGAAGGCCGGTATCCTCTTGGGAATAATGTCGGGAGAGCTGATTGTGAAGAAGGATTGGGTGGTATTGCCGGAATGGAGGATTGATCTCGAACTTCTCTACAATCGTATTCCTCTTCTTAAGATTCTCTTTATTTTCCTCTTTTCGGGATCATTTATTTTGGGAATCGTAAAACTCCTGAAGCTTCTCAGATTCAGGGATTACCGGAAGGAACATCTGTTTTATAGACTGATATTGGGTATAGCCTTCACTGTTTCACTCCTAAATTTTGTGTTAGAGTGGATATTGGCCGGCAGGATACCCTTGTCGAATATGGGGGAGACCTTAAACTTTACGATCCTGGCTGGTCTGGGATTGATGTTATTCTATGCCAATACTTTTCCTTTGGGTCTCTTTTTCTGGGGATGTGTAGCTTTGGTGGCATGGCTGACAGGGGAAAATCCGGTAGTCACCCCATTGATGCCGGCCTTGCAATCGCCATGGCTTTCTATCCATGTCACCTTGGTGATGGCCTCCTATTCCTTACTTGCACTCACTTTCCTGTTCTCTCTTCTGGGATTGTGGGGAAGAAAAAGCGGGGATCGTCTGCTCCGCCCATGTATGATGACACTTCGTCCGGGAGTGATTCTGCTTACGGCCGGTATTGTCACGGGCTCCATCTGGGCTAAAGAGGCCTGGGGGGCATATTGGAGTTGGGATCCCAAGGAGACGTGGGCACTGATCACGTTAGCGCTTTATTCCATACCCCTCTTTTTCTATTCTCTCCCCTCGGGCCGGCAGAAAATCCTGCCTGAGAAATATCGTGTTCGCGCCCTTTATATCTATCTTCTTTTTGCCTTTCTCTCAGTGCTTATGACTTATTTCGGTGTCACCTATTTCTTAGGAGGAAAGCATAGCTATGTGTAATCAATGGCAAACCGAAGGCTTGCCACACCGATACAAAAGAAATGCAGCAGCCCGGAGGCTTGCCACACCGATACAAAAGATTGATTGGATTATCTTATTTTGTCACCGTTACGTGATAGCAACCGGTCTTGACCTCGAATTTCACCAGACAGCGGCCTTCGCGGCGAAGGTCGTAAAGCACCTCGCCGAGCAGATTCTTCAAATCTTCCTGGGCCACTTCATAGCGTGAATCCAGATTGTGGAAGCGGTTGTAGGAGAGATCGAACGTGGTGCCAAACTGATGTGTCGAAGAGTCGGTGGCGTTGATATTCACCTTTCGCAAAGCCTTTACGGTGGCCGGTGTGCGCAGCAGCGAAGTGGCACGGATGCGGTATCGGGCCGGACCGCGTTTTTTGAGAGAGTCCTGGAAGTTGCGTCCTATGTCGCTGAGCAGACGCTCCGCCTCAGGCACAAGGAAAGGTAGGGAATGGGTCAGCTCATCCACGGTATAATCCGAATTGCTTGTCACTTTCACTATAGCTCGTGTGGAATGAAAAGCGTCGGAAAGATTATTTATCGGAGTGATTCCCAATTTCTCGGCATAGGCATATTGGCGATAGTTAGAGTCGTTGAACACCTGGGCAAGCGGCCCGATATATCTCACGCGGATACGGCCCGGTCCGGCGCTTCCTCCGGGCAGAGATGCCTGCATCGCCTCGTCAGCTTTTGCCGCCAACGCAAGCGAGGCGGAGTCGGTGGAAAGTCCGGGGAGTTCTTTTTCTTTAGCTTCTTCGGTATTTTGCTGATTCTTATTCCGGTTATTGTCGAGATCCACATATTCGGTTCCCTCCTCCAAGACATATCCCTCTATCAGGGAATCGATATCGTATGATCCCTTGCGTTGTCCGCAGGAAGCAAGGAGTAACATCTGAAGCGTGACTACGGTGATTACACCGATATATTTTTTCAATCCTGTCATTATGGAAGCGCTGTAAAATAGTGGTTGTCTGAGTCAACCATCCGTTATAAAAAGAGCAGTACGGACAGGGATTTCCCATCCGTACTGCAAAATTAGTGAATATTTTTTTAGAAAACAACCTTGGCGGCTTTTCCCTGCTGTACACGTATATAGATGTTGCCCTTTTCGGGATGTGTCACCTTCATGCCTTGCATATTGAAATATACGGGGGCTTCGGTTGCCGTGGCGTCAATCTCCTCCACACTGTTGGGGATAGCGGAACGGAGGGAGATTTTCTTGGTAGCCCAGTTCACTTCCACATCATATTTTCCGGGCATCACCTTGTAAGCCTTTGCTTGAGCCGGGGTTGAACTTTCCTTGAGAGTCACCGAAGATCCGTCGGGAGTTATGAGAGTATCGGCATCGGGAGCGAAGCGGTTACCTGCCACGTTGAGATCATCCCATGAGGCCCCGAGGCTTCGTGCGAATGAGAAGTAGGCGTAAGGGTCGGTCTCTGCGCGCGTGGCTGGAGTGGGAACAGGTTTGACAAATTCCACCGTGGCCACAAACGATTTTCCGGAGGCTGTCATTTCCACTCCTTGTGCATAATGCCAGTCGTTGCCGTTGGCATGACCGAGGATATAGAAGTGTGCGGGCATCGGGTCGGTCTCGATCTCACCTCCCTCACCGATGGTGAGAGTCATTTTCGACAGGTCCACTGTCATGGTGTATGTGCCGGGGAGAATCTTCCAGGACTGTACATTAGCTGCATCCATTCCCTTTGTATGTTTCCTGATCTTCCAGGAGGAGTTATTCTCCACATGAGTGCCCTCCTCGGGAGCGCCATATCTGTTGGCGGTGTTGTTCAGAGGAGTCCAGTCGGCTGCTAATGCGTCGCAGAAATTGAAGTAACATTCGGTTTCACCCTCTGCAGCTTCGAAAGTGGCTGTGATGGAGAAAATGCCGTCGCCTTTCTTTGTCATCTCGGGAGAAGCGGAAGTGGACCATTGGGCGCCTTTCACATTGCCCATCAGATAGAGGTGATCGCCGGTCACGGGAATGGGGTCGTCGTTGCCGCCACTCACTTTCGACCATACGCAATAGTCGCTGCCGGAGGCTTTGATGTCGGCATTGGTGTAACCATCCGGTGAGGCCATGGCTCCGCCGATCTTTACCACCACTTTTCCGTTCTTGCCATCCACCTCGGCCATGTAGCAATCTCTTGAGGATCGTAACACTTTCACCGACGATTGGTTGTGGATTCCGGCGGCGTTGCGGATATTGATGAGTTGTTGAATTTCGGAGGTGTATTGCTGATAATGAGGGAGAAATACACAAGGCGTTCCTGGCGACATGAGAATGAACGCATTGGCCGCTATGACATTGCCGGTGAACTTGGAACCGTCACGATAGGTGTCATGGTTATCCACAAAGGTTACTGAATAACGGGGATACCACCAGTGGATCAGACCTGCGGGCTGGTCGGTGGTGCCGTTGGCTTTCCACACCAGTTTTGTGAGATCGCCGGAAGAGAAGGCTTCGTTGATGGCATATTTGCAAGGGAAGTCGAAGGCGGCCGAAGTCTTGCCGGTGGCCTCAATCCATGCTGCCACGGCGTCATAGTTGGCATCCCAATATTCACCTACGGAGAATTCCACATCGGCATAAGTATTGTAGATCTTGTTATATTGGCCTCCATATCCTTTCACCATATCATATCTCATACCTGCATAGCCATACTTCTCCTGGAGACACTTCACATAGTTCTTGCAGTTGTCCTGCACGTTTGCGTTGGTATGGTCGAGGTCGCGGCATCCGTCGAAGTTGTCGCCAGTGTCGCGGTTTCCCGTCGGTTTGGGTTGACCGGGGGAATTGGCCATCTCATCGTTGGAGCAGATACCTTCGAGGCCTATATGCCAGGTGCGGCCGTTCCATTCCTCGTCAGGGAAATCATACCAGTTGGTTACGCCGTTGCGGTGGTTGATCACCACGTCGGCGATAAATCCGGTGCCTTTCTCCTTGTAGGTCTTTATCATGGAAAGGAGTTCCTCCTCCGATCCGAACGCGGAGTTATGATTGGTGAACCAATACTGGGGCATATATCCCATATAAGAGCATTTTCCCGAGTTGGGCACCCAGATGAGTTTGAAATACTTTGACAGCTCGTCGGCTTGCGCTTTGAGGTTGGTCCATTTGGTGTCATCGTATGAATCCCAATAGAACCCTTGAAGCATCACGCCTTCATAATTCTCGGGCCAGCCTATTGCCCGGCTTTTCAGGGAGGTGCCTAAAAGCATAAGACCGGAGAGTCCGATCATGGCGGCACGTGAGTAATATCTGTTCATGTTATATTAAGGTTAAGAATTTATTCAGGTTAAGTAGTAATATGCAAAATTAATAAAAGCTTGCCGCTTTGACAATATTATTTTCAGTATAGGGCATTTTTATTTCCGGAATTCAGGTTTTCACACGCTCACCTCTCCCTTGATGGCGGGCCAGGGGTCGTAGCCTTCAAGAGTGAAATCCTCATATTTGAAATCGAATATATCTTTCACGTCGGGATTTATCACCATTTTGGGCAAGGGTCGCGGGGAACGTGACAACTGTTCGCGCACCTGGTCGAGATGATTGAGGTAGATATGGGTGTCACCGGTGGTATGGATGAATTCACCCGGTTCGAGACCGCACACCTGGGCCATCATCATGCACAGCAGCGCGTATGAGGCGATATTGAAAGGCACTCCGAGGAAGCAGTCTGCGCTTCTTTGATAGAGCTGGAGGGAAAGTTTCCCGTCGGCCACATAAAACTGGAAGAAGGCATGGCAAGGAGGGAGGTTCATGCGCTTCAGGTCGGCCACATTCCATGCCGACACAATTATGCGTCGTGAGTCGGGATTATTTTTTATATCCTTCACGGCTTCGGATATCTGGTCGATGAAACCGCCGTCATAATCAGGCCATGATCTCCATTGATAGCCGTAGATATGGCCTAAGCTTCCATCGGGGTCGGCCCATTCGTTCCAGATTCTCACTCCATGCTCCTGAAGATAACGCACGTTTGTGTCGCCTTTCAGAAACCATAGAAGCTCGTATATGATGCTCTTGAGATGCACTTTCTTGGTAGTCACCAGAGGAAATCCTTCGGAAAGATCGAATCTCATCTGATGGCCGAAGATTGATATTGTGCCTGTGCCCGTGCGGTCCTCCTTGCGATGGCCTCGGGTGAGTATCTCATTCAATAAGTCTTGATATTGCTTCATGATAATTGCTATTTGGCTGCCGTGCGTCTTTGGAAAAGGGGTGTCATGGGTGTATTCTTGGTGTTCTGGTAATGTATGGCGTCGTCGTCGCAGACGGCCAGACAGTCGAAACAGCGCAGGCAGCGTGAGTTGTCCACCAAGCGTTCGGTAACCTTTATGCAATGCGCCGAGCATACATCCTCACATTTGCCGCAGTAGGTGCAACGGTCGGGATCGATCTCGATATTCATCACGGTCAGATGTCCGATCGAACTCAAGGCGGCGCCCAGAGGGCATATAGTGTTGCAATAGTCGCGCCCCGAGATAATCGCCCATCCCGAAATCACTATAAAGGAGATTATTCCGGCCACCACTCCGGCTCCCACGCCATATCCGAATTGCACCCAGGAATCCTGCACAGCCTCGGGACGCACCACGGATGCGATGTTTGACATAGTGTTCCAGGGCCCGATAATATATCCGACGGGGAAGAAGCCTAAAAGGAGGCTGAGGATGAACCCTATGAGGATGAATTGACCGACTACGTTACGGTTTTTCCAGCGGTAGGCCTTCCTCTTCCTCGGAAGCTTGCGGCCCAGCCTGGCGAAGAAATCGGAAAGGGATCCGATAGGGCATACTGTGGAGCAATACACCCTTCCGAACAATAAAGTGATAAGGAGCCACACGATTGTGGCTCCTATCGTAACTGTAATCATCGAGAGGTTGACCTGGGTCTTTTCAGAAATCATGGCCATGGGATGGGCATGGGGGCCAATGCAGAGATAGGCCACCGAGGCTGCAAAGAAAAGTATGGCCAGGAATATCCTGAAAACTCTGATCTGCTTCATATACCGGGATTAGTGATCAACGCTTACCCTGCTTCTTCTGCTGCTCGCGGAGCATGGCCTGCTGCTGGCGCTGCATCTCTTCAAGACGGGCCATGAACCCTGATTTCTTCTTGGGTTTCTTGGCGTTCTCGGCCATCTTCTTCTTCACGGTCTCCTCCTTGATCACGAAGCGGAATGCATAGGTCTGCATGATGGTGATCAGGAGCGAGAGGAAGTAATAGTAGGAGAGGCCTGCGGCGTAGTTGTTGAAGAATACGAGGAACATTATCGGCATCAGATACATCATCCACTTCATGCCTGGCATTCCGGAAGATGCTTGGTTCTGCATGTTGATGTAGGTGTATGCGATGTTGGTCACGGTCATCAGCAGACAGAAGAGCGAGATATGGTTGCCGAAATATTCAGTGATGAAGGGTATGTTTCCGCTCCATGATATTATGGCATCGGGAGCCGAGAGGTCGTGAGCCCAGAGGAAGCTCTGGCCGCGGAGCTCGATGCAGGAGGGGAAGAACGCGAACATCGCGAAAAGGATAGGCATCTGGAGCAGGAGAGGGAGACATCCCGACATCGGGTTGGCTCCGGCTTGTGAATAGAGTGCCATCGTTTTCTGCTGACGTATCATGGCGTTCTCGGTGCCGGGATATTTATCATTGATAGCCTTTATCTGCGGAGATAGCACACGCATCACGGCCTGGCTCTTGTAGCTCTTGTAGGTGAGCGGGAAGAGGATAAGCTTGATGAAGATGGTGAGCAGAAGGATAATAATTCCGTAGTTGGAGATGAATTTGCCCAGGAATGTGAACACCGGAATCACGATGATGGTGTTGATCCAGCGGAAGAGACTCCAGCCCAGAGGGATGAGGCGTGTGAGGTGGAGGTTTTCATCCGGGTCGATATTCTTGTCGAGGTGAGAGAGGAGAGGGTATAGGTTCGGACCGATGTAAAGGGAGAATGATGCGGGGTTTGCCGCGGTCCAGTCGTAATCGTTCACGGTGGCGTCGGCTGTGAGATGTTTCAGATAGTCAGCCCCCTTGATCACATCGGATTTGAAATCTGCCGAATTGAAATTGCGGTCGGATACCATCACCGAGGAGAAGAACTGGTTCTTGAAGCCGATCCATTTGATTTTGGCCTGACGGTCCTCGGAATCGTTTTTGGATTCGGAGAGATGCTCCACATCGCCTCCGGCAAATTTATAATAGAGTCCGGAGTTGCGCTCCTCGAACATTCGGCCTTTCTCCTGACGGCGCACATCCTGAGTCCATTCGAATCCGAGATTGCGGTTGTTCGACATCACGGTGTTGGCCATATTCTCCTGGCGCACCTTCACCTTTATCACGTAGTTGTCGCCCTGTGGGAGGGTATATTCGAGACCCCACCAGGCGTTCTCGGTGACATCGAGTTTCATGAGTACGGTGGAGTCGTTCACTTTCACGGGATTGAAATATAAATCGGCGGTCTCCACAGGCTGGGGCAGAGGAATCCTGAAATTGAACTTGTTGTGGTCGCCTTCGAAAATCACCACTTTATTCTTCACCTTCTTGGTTTCGTCGGCAGAATATTCGGTGTCGTATTTCTTGAGCTCGGCTTTGGTGATGGATCCCGATTTGGAGCTGAGGTCGAGTGCGATCACATCGTTTTCAAGACGGAGAGTCTTGTTCTCACCGGTGGTGAATTTGGCGAACTTCCCGTAACGGCCCATGTTGTTGGATAGGTTTCTCACCATTTCAACAGCCTGCCTCTGCTCGGATGCCGACATTTTCGATAGGTCGGCCTTAGCGATATCAGCCCAGTCGATCTGTCGGCCGTTTACCGATACCGTTCCGAAAACGGAGTCACCCTTCACAGAGAGGTCGATACCGGCCTGCGAGAGGGATGCGACGCGGGTTGAATCGGGAAGGATCTTCACCGACCCGTTGTCGGAGATATTAGCCACGAGCCATTCATTTTCAGCCGGTGTCAGGGCATCTGTGGTGCCGGGTGCGGTCTGTTGTTGTTCGGCATTCGCTTTGTTGTCGGCCTCATTGGTCTTGTCGGTTCCCTTTGGGGTGAGCCACATGAAGAGGATGAAGACCGCGGCCATCAGCAGAAGGCCGTTCAAAGTGTTTTTATCCATTTGCGGTTGTCGTTATTGCTGTATTTCTTATTTGTTGTATTTCTTGTCATTTATTTTCTTTCTCCCCTTTCTGCTCGGCATAAGCCACGGCGGCTTTCACGAAAGAGAGGAAGAGGGGATTTGGCTTGAGCACTGTGGATTGATACTCGGGATGATATTGTGTTCCTACAAACCATCTGAGATCGGGCACCTGTACCACTTCCACCAGCCCGGTCTTCGGGTTCTCGCCCACGCATTTCATGCCGGCCTCCTCGAAAGCGGCGCGATAGTCGTGGTTGAATTCGAAGCGGTGGCGGTGGCGTTCGGACACTGTCTCCTTGCCGTAGGCCTCGGCGGGAATCGACCCGGGGGCGAGACGGCACTCGTAGGCACCCAGACGCATAGTTCCGCCCATGTTGGAGATGCTCTTCTGCTCATCCATGAGGTCGATCACATTGTAGGGGGTATTAGGATCCATCTCGGTGGAGTTGGCATTTTCGAGACCCATCACATCGCGGGCATATTCGATCACCATACACTGCATTCCGAGGCATATACCGAATGTGGGCACATCATTTTGGCGACACCATTTAAGCGCCGTGAATTTCCCTTCGATACCGCGCTGTCCGAATCCGGGAGCTATTATCACCCCGTCGAGCCCCGAGAGCTTCTCTTCGACATCAGCCTCCGAGAGTTTCTCGGAATGAATATATTTCAGGTCGAGCTTGCGGTCGCAATAAGTGGCGGCTTGCAGCAGGGCCTCCGAGATAGATTTGTAGGCATCCTGAAGCTCCACATATTTCCCTACGAGACCGATTTTGACTGTTTCCTCGGCGCTGGCGAGTTTGTGGAGGAACACATTCCAGGCATCGAGGTCGGGCTTTTCGGTGCGCACTTCCGAATTTGTCATTTCGATCACCATGTCGTCGAGATGCTGTTGGTGCATCATGAGGGGCACCTGATAAATCGTAGGAGCGTTGAGGCTCTGGATCACGGCCTGAGGAGCAACGTTGCAGAACTGAGCCACCTTGCGCAACATCCCGGCCGGAATCTCCTTCTCTGTGCGGAGCACGAGGATGTCGGGCTGGATACCCACCGACTGGAGCATCTTCACGGAGTGCTGGGTAGGTTTGGTCTTAAGTTCCTGCGCGGCCTTGAGATAAGGCACATATGTGAGGTGGATGCAGAGGGCGTTCTTGCCGAGCTCCCATTTGAGCTGTCTGACGGCCTCAAGGAAGGGAGTGGATTCGATATCGCCTACGGTGCCTCCAATCTCGGTGATAACGAAGTCGAAATCGCCGGTATTGCCGAGTGCCTTTACATTTCGTTTGATTTCGTCGGTGATGTGAGGGATGATCTGCACTGTCTTGCCGAGATAATCACCTCGGCGTTCTTTGTCGATCACCGACTGATATATACGTCCGGTGGTGACATTATTGGCGCGGGTGGTGGCGATGTTTGTGAAGCGCTCATAGTGTCCGAGGTCGAGGTCGGCCTCATGTCCATCCACAGTGACGTAGCACTCGCCATGTTCATAAGGATTAAGGGTGCCGGGGTCGATGTTGATGTAAGGGTCGAATTTCTGGACTGTAACACGATAGCCACGAGCCAAAAGGAGTCGGGCCAGGGATGAAGATATGATTCCTTTACCAAGGGAGGATACCACACCTCCGGTGACGAAAATATACTTTGTCTCCACTTTCTGATAGTTTTCTGCAAAGTTAATACCGATTCGGCGGATACGCAAATAAATCGGGAATAAGAAGAGAAAAATAGGAAAAATCAGACGGTCAGGTGTAGATTGACGCTCGGATGGCGGCGGCGATTTGGGGAAGGGTCATGCCGCTGTCGCGAAGCGCCTCGGGATCTACCGGGGGTAGGAAGGTGATGGAGAAGGCCTTGCCTCGTGATGCGCATACCTCGGCAGGCAGGAATATCTGCTCTATGTTGAATTTTATGCCTAATCTCTGACGCCATTTTGCCAGACGGTAGAAGCGGCGACGGTTAAGGCCTTCGAAACGAATGGGTATGATCTTGCGTCCCGATTCTATCGCTTTTGCTACAAATGATTTCTGCCAGTCAAGGTCGCGGATGGCGCCGTCGGGGTGTAGCCGCGATACCAATCCGGCCGGAAACATCACTATCTGCTTGTCAGAGGCGTAGGCTTCATTGATGGCTTTTGTAGCCTCGCGACCTTGTGCCCCGAATTTATTTATAGGAAGGAACACTTTTCTAAGCGGCTCCACATTCATCAGCATATCGTTGACCAGCACGCGGATATTCTCATCGCCATATTTGCGTCCCAACACTTTTACCAGCCCTATGCCGTCGAGGCCACCGAGGGGATGGTTGGAGGCAAAGACGAATCTCCCTTCCGCCGGCACATTCTCCAGTCCTCTCACTTCGAGTGAGAGATTCAGATACTCATATACGCTGTCGGAGAAATCCGCACCCTCCTTGGGATCGGAAACACGCAGAATCTCATTGAGTTCATCCTGATGTATTATGCGCTCTATCAACGATACGACAGGCCCGGGAATTTTCATCCCCCGGGCTTTCACTATTTCTTTAAGATCAATCTTCAGCATCGGAAAATCAGAATTCATGATTATGCTCCGGCAACATAATGTTGCCGGAGCATAATTATCTTGGAATATAATATTGAGGCCTTGCATCCTCTTCAGTAAAACGTCCTCTTCAGTAAAACATTCTCTATGGTAAGATCTGTAAATGCCGGATCGGGATCAATCCGGATTGACAGTGGTCTCTTCGTCCCAGAATTCATCTTCCCAGTCTTCGTCGGTGAAGTTGGCGAAGTCGTCCTCATCGGGTTCCTCCTGCTGGAAGATGAAGTTGTCTTCCTCCTCCACGCGGTGACGCACGTCGAGATTGCGGTGGGTCATTGTGAAGTTGTTCTGGTTCTCCTCTGAATTGATTTCACGCCAGAGGAGGTCTTTGAGTTCGGTTAATCCCTGTCCGGTGACGGCGGAGATGAATACGGTAGGAATCCCTTCGGGGAGTTCGGCTTCTAAGGCCTCCCTCAACTCATCATCAAGGAGGTCGGATTTGGTGATGGCGAGCACACGGCTCTTGTCGGCCAGCTCGGGATTGAATTCCTTCACCTCGCGGAGCAGCACCTCATAATCTTTCTTGATATCATCCGAATCGGCGGGCACCATGAATAGTAGCACCGCATTGCGCTCGATATGACGCAGGAATCGGAGACCGAGACCTTTCCCTTCGCTGGCACCCTCGATGATTCCGGGGATATCGGCCATCACAAACGATTTGTCACCACGATAGTTCACGATGCCGAGCGAAGGCTCCATAGTGGTGAAAGGATAATCGGCGATCTTTGGCTTGGCAGCAGAAAGAGATGAGAGGAGGGTGGATTTCCCGGCATTTGGGAATCCAACGAGTCCGACATCTCCGAGGAGCTTAAGCTCCAGAATCACAGCTTTTTCAATAGCCGGCTGCCCGGGCTGCGCATAGCGTGGGGCACGGTTGGTGGAGGTGGCGAAATGCCAGTTGCCCAGGCCACCCTTGCCGCCACGGAGGAGTTTTATCTCCTCGCCATCCTCGGTGATCTCGGCGAGAAACTGACCGGTCTCGGCATCGAATACCGCTGTTCCTACCGGCACCTCTATGATGCGGTCTTCACCATCCTTGCCTGTGGAACGGTTCTCACCGCCGCTCTGACCGTCGGTGGCGAACACATGACGGGTGAAGCGCAGGGGGAGCAGTGTCCACATATTTCTGTTGCCCTTCAGGATGATATGTCCGCCTCGACCGCCATCGCCGCCGTCGGGACCTCCCTTAGGAATATATTTAGCTCTGTGATAATGCCTTGAACCGGCACCACCCTTGCCTGACCGGCAAAGGATCTTAACATAATCGATAAAATTAGAGTCTGCCATAATTTCGGGTTATTTCTTTCCGGGGATAGCTCCGGGGTTATCATATAGAGAGAGGGCAGCTTCGAGTTCGTTTCGCACCATCAGCTCAAGCTCGCGTGGCTGAAGCACCTTTACGGAGCTTCCGAGACCGAGAATCTCATGCACAAGCTCATAATTGAGCTTTAGGCGGAAGGTGAAGATCGAGTAGGAGTCGTGGATCTCCTCCTGCTGCGAGGCATGGAATGGGAGAGCTCGGAAATACTTGGCCTGCGTGGGGTCGGTCATCAGCTTCACCACTCTCACCGGAGCCTTCGAGGAGGTGACACCAATCACGTTGTCGAAGAGGGAGGCGTGGGTGATGTTGGGAGGGAGGAGGAAGGTGCGGCTGAGTATCTTCATCTCTTTCACTCGGTCGAGAGCGTAGGTGCGGATGCTGTGAGCGGCCTCCTTCAGGCCGACCATATACCATCTCTGCTTATATCTTTTAACAAAATAAGGGTGGAAAATGATTTCTTTCTCATGGCGTGAACGGTTAAAACCTGCATAAGTGAACTCAATTTTCTCATTTCGGCTCAGGGCGTCGAGCACCAGTGGTAGAAATTCGCGGGCAGAAGGCACATCCTCCACGGCGATACGCGAGGATTCGGTGGTGGTCTCCTTCATGGCGTTGTTGACCGCGTATGAGTCAAGGAGATAGTTGGTGAGATGGCGTTCCTGCGGATTCTGATCTGAGGAATCGATATAATATTCTCCGGCACGGGTGCAGGAGATCTCGATGCGGAAATTTTCCTCGATTGCACGCCGGTAATGGAAGAAGGTGCGCTCCGGGATGGGTCGTCCGTCGGAGAGTGCGGATCGGAGCCAGAGGGAGTTGATTTCCTCACGGGTGAGTTTCTTATATCGGGTCAGAGTGTCGATAAGCCAGATGTAGCGGGAGATAAGGTCGCGTGCCATGTAGGTATTTTTATTTTTGCAAAAGTAAGCAAATGAAAGGAGATAGACAAGTATTTATGTATGGGTTTAAATAGAAAAAAGCTCGAATCCCTTCGAGCCAGTTCCTTCAATTAAAACAACAATAACAACTTTTCAGAACGCTTTATAGCATTTATATCTTTATCTGCCGGATGGCAGCTTTTTTACATTCTTTGATATTATAACACGAGGAGGATAAAAAAGGTTTAAGATAAATTAAAAAAGTTTATTTTACCGGCGAATTTACCGGCGAACCGGAGGCTCGCCTCACCGATACAAAAGGGGTCTCTTCTTATGAATTCACCATATCGAAATAGATATCGAGGGCATCCT
>CAMWUJ010000045.1 GCA_947177405.1 uncultured Porphyromonadaceae bacterium
TTACCGGTTATTCTATTTTACCATTTTTTGTGGATGCAAAATTACCGATTACAACGGGCTATACCAGCCACACCTTCATTGTGGGTGTAGATGATTGCCGGTTTACCGTATTGGTCTGTGCCTACTTTGGCATCGGTGCATATAACATTCTGGGGAAACGCCTGAAAGAACTTGTTGCCCGGCACTTTTGTCTGACGGTCAACGACGGACTGAATGAAAAACTCCTCGTCTGCCGACAGTGCTTTCTTACCTGTATGCTTCTGCAATATTATAAGATCGCTGCCTGCATCAGTTCCGGCATTGTCGGAGAAGGTGTCGTTGGGCAGACGTAGAGCTGCAACGAGGTCAGCACGTTTGACTAACTCCATACGCACGAATGGCGAGGCGGAGTTCATAACACCCTGTGAGGCTATAAACGCTACCAAACCTCCCTCTCGCACAGAGTCCATTGCTTTGAGAAAGAAATAATTGTGTATCGCCTTAGTTGACTGACGGTAGGCAATCTCCTTACTTGTGGCAAACTTGGGGTCTGCTACAGCGAAATCTCCGAAAGGGATATTTGAGCAGGCTACATCGAAATAGCCGTTGTAATCCGGTTCAATTTTCTCAAACCCGGAAATCTCCGTAGTTATTGACGGATGCAGTGCAGCAAGAATCTTGCCCGTAATCAGGTCTTTCTCAAAAGCATGGGTTTCAGCACCGGGATAGAAATGTAGAAAGGAGTCCACAAATGCACCCTGTCCGGCAGAGGGTTCAAGGAATTTGTTTATCTTGATACCCTTATCCTTGAAGCTGTCGGCAATGGCATCAACGACGGGCGTAGGTGTATAGAACGCTGAAAGTACAGATGTTTTCAGCGAGTCCATATACTGTGCAAACTCACGGTCGTCCTTTGAATAGTCATGAATGATACGGCGCAATTCAACGGTAGGAACAAACAGATCTAAATCCGATTTACTCCACTTTGCGGCATCGGCAAGTTCGTTTGCATCGTTGAGAATACATTTCAGTCCACCGAAACCGGCGTACTTGCTCAGTATAGCCCGTTCCTCGTCGGTGGCACTGCGCTTCTCAACACCGAGACGAAAGGCAAGCCTTATTGCCTCGATGTTGTCACGCATGGTCTGGAGACGGTTATAAGCCATAGCCGTCAAGTATGTCGGTGATCAATCCAAGCAGTTCATCAAGCATGGGCTGGTGGGTCTCCCTTCCGAGGAAGTCCCCGTTTATACCGTAGCGGTCGAGAATGTCATGGATTTTCTTTACAGTAAGCAGGTGAATTGTGAAATCAGCCCAATATTCTTCAGGCAAGCGGGTCCAGAGGCTTTCCTCCACTATATTATAAAGGATGTCGTAACGCGACACATAGAGTCCTTCAAGGAGTGTCCGCATGGCAAGTTCCTGTGCCATTATTACGGATTTTCCTTCAAGGCGGAGTGCCGTGAACCTTTCGTATGCCTCGTTTACACGGGTGTCGATGAACTTGCTGTCAGTAGCCTGCGGAAAGAAATGGTCACGCAGATGTCCGAGGAGGTAAGTACGGTAATAGTCCGCCTCCTTCATTTCAATGTTCTGTCTCATTTGGATATGGGGATTTTAGTGGTCTCCCGGCGTCTCCCGACGTGTGATGGTGTGTGCTGATAGAAAAAGGACACCGGGTATCCCTCCCGATGTCCGACCACTAAATCCACGTCAAAAAATGAAACAAAACATTATGACGTTGAATTCAGTGCAAAGATAATAAATCTTTCGGACACAGGAGGAATGTATTGGGTTAATATATGTGGTTTTCAGTTATTTTTCTCTTATTTTGTCTTGTTATGGTGCTTCTTGCCTTTGCCACGACGGTATCTGACATCCGCAGCAAGGGACTCGATTACTCTCTTGACAATGAGGTTGTAGAGCAGTTCCTCTTCCCGGCTGAGGTCTGTGGGATGAAGTCCGGTTGTCACGATACCCATGCCGTTGTACTCGGATTCGCCCAGACGGAAGTTGTGCCGGTTGGAGGGTATGCAGCTCTTGACGCTCTTGCCCCACTTGACATTGTGGCGGAGGACTTTCAGATTCTCTTTCATCAGGCGGCATACACCGCCGGGGATTGTGTTCTGGAACGCGACGGGATATGAGATGAGTTTCTTCGCATAGAGCCTGTATGCGGTCGATACCGTTTTCTCGTGGTCGAAGTCAAACTCTACGGCAGCTTCCACAAGGAGGGAGGAAAGGTTGAACAGCGGTTTGGTCTCAATAACCTTTGTTACAGTATTGTCGTCGCTTTCATAGACTCCGGGGATGGGTGCCTCTGCGATTTCAGCGGTGATGTCGGCGACTTCTTCTGTAGATACTTCCTCTACTACAGTCGCACCTTTAAGCGGCAGTGAGGATTTTGATTCGCGGACGATACGGTTGTAGATGGATTCCTCCAGCCATTTCTCGTATGCCTTGCGGTCTGCGGGCCCGTGCATCACTCCGTGGCGGATCGCGCCTTTCGTGAGCATCGGGAGCCATGCGCGTCTTACCTCAACTGGAGTTGCGATGAAGTAGTAGAGGCTGAGGAAGTCGAGGTCTCCGTCGATGTCGGGATCCATAGCGTTGACAACTGTCCGGCTCATTTCCCATAGTGCCTTGATTGTGGCGAGCTGGCGGCTGTCCTGTTCGCTCTTGTTGAATCCGAGCAGTTCATCATAGTTACGCATGGCGAACTTGAAGTTATGGGCGAACATGAGTCTTGCGCCCATAGAGGTGGACAGTACAAATCTCTCGTCGGGGGAGAATGTGGCTTCGATAAGCGAGCCTCCGGTCCAAGTCACGGCGTAGCCGTTACCTACATAGTAGCCGTCGCATTTGTTGTTCGCTCCGATGGCTTTGGCGATGGTGTCTGCGGTAAGCTGATGTGCAGCCACTACAGTTATGAGGTTTTTCTGTTTCATTTTATGACAGTTTTTAGGGTGGATAATTATTTTTTGGATTAAGTGGTCTTTTGTTGAATAGCTTTCGGGAGTTCCGGACCTCCCGGCGGCTGTTCCGTTTTTTAAGTGTGGATATTACATTTTGGGTCCTTTCGGCTTGCGCTGCTGCTTCTCCTGCGTCTCGTTCTTCGGGGCGGTCTGATATTTCTGGAGTGGTTCGGCAACATATTTTGTCGCCTCGTTTGTCAGACCGTCGTTATTTACAGCCTTCTGCGTGCGACTTTCCTCGGCAACCTTGACACGGGGGTCGTTGAACGAGGTGACGGGACGTTGTTTCTCAGGGTTGAACTGGAGATAGACGGTGCAGGGCTGTCCCTTCTTGTCGGTCATGTTCTTCATTTCCACGACATCGCCTTTCTTGTAGGCTTCCTGCTGTTCGGGAGTCATCGGCACACCTGCCCATTTGGAGATTGGCTTGATGAGCCCGTCTTTCGTGAGCCATGAGGATCTTTCCTGTCCCTGTTGCTGACCATGCCCGGCTGTCTGTTCCTGCGACTGGCGACGTGCGCCGCCGGGAACAAACTCGACTCCCTTGCGGTCTGCCGACACCTGAAGCACCACGTTGTAGGTCTTGCCGCTCTTGTCGGAGATCTGCTTGGGCGGGAGTGCCTTGCCCTGTTTCAGTTCCATTATCTCTGCGGTGGTCAGCTTTGTCTGACCGATGGTGTCCTTGATATATACCGACTTGACGGGGACGGAGACGATTTCGTTGGTGAGCCTGTCGATGCTGACGTAAGAGGGAACTTTCTCGCCGGTTGTCTTGTCGGTCAGCTCCACGACTTTGCCGAGATTACCTGTCTCTTTAAGGGCAGCCTTGTCCTCCTTAGTGAACTTGTAGCCCTCGAATTCCTGATCGAGCTTCGGCTCCTTGTGGATGAAGTGGGGAACCACCTTTACATTGCCGTCAGCATCGGTACGGAATGAGAGTCGCGCGTCAATCGGGAATTTCTCACCTCCGAACGAGGGGGTGACGGTTACCAGCTTTGACTTGCGGTTGTAGAGCATCTCCTTCAGGTCTCCGCTCTTTTCAAGTTCCGCGCGGTCGATGCCCCATTTCTCCTTGAGGCTGTCCCAGTTAATCTTGCTCTCATCGATTGCGGTGTGCTTGACCTCCTTCTGTTCGTTATCTCCGACGGGGGACTGCGTTTCAGGAGCGGTCTGCTGAGGGGTCTCTGCCTTCTGTTGCGGTGCTTCCTCCTGCTTCTGTGCCTGCCGGGGAACGTCAACTTTGAAATCTTTCAGGATGTCGGCGTTCTTTTCCGGTTCCTGCATGAATTCCGCCATTGCACGGCCTACACTGTCGAAGCGGTCTGCCGGGACTTTGAAGAATCCGAATGTGGAGGGGTTCTTGCACTGACGGAGGAAGTTTGAGAGGAAAGCCTCCATCGGGTTCTGACCTTTGGAGAATTTAACGAGGTCAGAGAGTTTCGCCGACTTTACATCGGTCATCTTGGGTGTGCCGTCCTTGTTGAGTCCGGTCACTGCGCCTACCTTGCCGGTCTCGTTGTTCCGGGCGATAAGCACTTCTTCTTGATTCATGTCTTGTGCCATAAATAAAAAAGGTGTTTAAGGGGTTAAATACTTGTGCCGTTACCGACACGATAATTATTGTGTGTGATAGTGTAGCGTGTGTCTTGTTCAGCCGTTGCGTACAGAGAAAAACTCTACTATGTCCGCTATGCGGTACATGATCTTCGCGTTTTTCGACGACCCGGATTTGATGTAGGGTATATCTCCGTTCTCACGGTACTTGTAAAGCTGACGGGCGGAGATACCGTACTGGGCACAAACCTGTGCGGTCGTCATGGTGTCCTTGTCGGGGTCGAGAATACCGATGCCTTTCAATGCTCCCATAAACTGACGGGAGAATCCGTCTATCTTTCCGTTGAGCGAGACTTCAAGTGCCTTTATCATCTGGCACAGCTGGCGAAATTCCACCGAGTTCATCTTATTTCAGGGAGTTTTTTATAATTCGACATAAGTTTTTCAAGCACACTCTGGTTCCAGTGAAGGTTGAAGGCACGGATTGCCTTGATTATCGGAGTAAGGTGATAGTAAACCTCCCTTCCTCGTTCTTCCCATATCAGCTTATATTTTCTTCGCACCCTCTGAAGCTGGCGGGTGGACATGTGGAGCAGACTGGCTGCATCGTAGTTGCTGATAGGTGGCATCGACATCATGTCGTCTTTTTCCTCCTTCTCCTTTAACTGTTTCTTCTTATCCTTTGAAAGAAGGTCAAGCACGTTCATGAGGAGTTCTTGGAGTGAGTCCATCCTCTGGTGCAGTGTTTCGAGTGTAATTTGTTGTTCCATTTTATTCTTCGGATTTAGTGTTACGCCGGCAAAGTTCGGGATTTCGACTAACCCTACTTAGGAACTTCCTCAGGAACTACCCTGAAATTTTAACATTCATTAAGAATGGAAAATAAAGACAAAGCGCCGGCTATTGATATGTAGCCGACGCTTAATCAGTGTGTTAGCTATATATCAACTAAAAATCAAGGTTGCCAAGATTTTTTGCGAGATTTTCCATGTCATGGCTTATTTTCTCGTTGGTTATACGTGCATAGATTTGAGTGGTCTGGATATTCGTATGCCCCAGCATCTTGCTGACAGACTCAATGGGAACACCCTTTCCGAGCGTCATCGTCGTGGCGAAGGTATGCCGCGCGAGGTGAAAGGTCAGGTTTTTCTCAATGCCGCAGATTTCCGCAATTTCTTTGAGGTATGCGTTCATCTTCTGATTGCTGAGAACCGGGAGAATCTCATCGTCTTTCAGATGTCCCTGATACTTGTTCAGTATCTTTCTCGCCATTGGGAGAAGAGGAACATTGACGTTTGTCTTTGTCTTCTGACGATGGGTGATAATCCATTCTTTCCCATCGAACATCTTTTGGATATTGTCTGCCCGTAATGTCGCTATATCCGCATAAGCAAGACCTGTATAGCAGGCAAAGATAAACACATCCCTTACTTGATCAAGTCGCTGCAAGGTTATGGGCTTTGTAGCAATCTTGATTACTTCCTCCTCATTGAGATAGCCCCTATCAACTTTCTCCTTTTTCATCGTAAAATTGAGATAGGGATCAGGGAAGTTTACTCCGTCCCGTTGGGCTTTTAGAATTACCATCCTAAAAAGCTGGAGGAATTTGTAGGTAGTGTTTTGGCAGCATCCGTAATCTGTTGTGAGGAAAACCTCAAAATCAGTCAGGAATTTTGGCTTGAGTTCACGCAACGGTATATCGGTACTGTTGTACTTCTTTTTCATGAACTCTACAACACGACGATAACAGCGTTCATACTTGTCGTAGGTTTTCTGGCTTTTCTTTATGCCGATCATCTTTTTTGTTTCTTCAAGAAACTCCCTATATACAGGCATGAGTGATTCCTGTTTGGCTGTAATACCCATATAGGCATTCTTCACCTGCTCCGCCGTTGCGTAGCCCTGCTGCTGTTCTATGTCATAGAAGTGACGCTTCAACAGCATCTGTATGTCTGTAAGGCGGCTGTTCAGTTCATTGATTGCCGCAGTTCTTCCGATGGCTCGTCCGCTGTTGGCATCCCAGATGTCCGGTTTTACAGACAGTTTTGCCGCGAACATTTCTCGGTCTCCATTGACGTTCAGGGACACCATTATTGGACTTTCCCCTGAGCGGTTAACTTTGGTCCTTCTAACATAGAATTGGACACTAAAGATGTTCCGTTTCATTTTTCTTAATGATTTTAATTCAACACTGGATTTGGTGGTCTGGTATTGAAACGATTATTGATTAAGATGAGTTGAGACGGATAAAAGACTAATGCAGACAGATTTAAGACAATTTTGAAAGGAGACATACATACGACATTTGATGTCGTATAATTTATTAGGGACTATGAAGAACGGAGCAGGTTACAAAATTGTTAATCAGAGTTTTATAGATTATTTTGCTACCTAACAGCTAACCATCTATGTCTGACGAAAAATGGTTAGCAGAATTGTGTCCTCAAAATGTCTAAATTTGACCGAATTGTGTCTGTATAACAATCTAATTATTAATATATTAGCGTGTGTTTTGTTAACCATTTGCTAACCTATCACACTTTTATAAAATGGTTAGCGTGTGGGTAGCGAAATATGGTCTGAGATGGGTCTGAGGTTAGCTGGTTTGTGTCCGGCAACTGGTAGGAATGGACATAAAAAAACCTCAGAACTTATTGAAAGTCTGAGGTTTGACTTGATTTGTCTGACTTGAGTCTGACAAGGTTGCGGAAAGACAGGGATTCGAACCCTGGGTACCCGAAAGGGTACAACGGTTTTCGAGACCGTCCCGTTCGACCACTCCGGCATCTTTCCTCGGTCGTTTTTGATAGCTCACAAAATTACTACTTTTTTTATATATCTTCCAAATTTTTTTATCTTTTTTTCTATTAGCTATGTTATATTCATATAATAATGGAGGTAAATTGGAATTATCACTTTTGCAGAATATTCCTTTCTTCCCCTCCCTCTATCTATTTATATTCTTAAAATCTAATATCTTATGAGCTCTGAAAGAATTATACCCCCATCCGAACTAATTATAAATGAGGATGGATCCGCTTTTCATATCCATCTCAAACCTGAACAGTTACGCGATAAAATAATTTTTGTTGGTGATCCGGGACGTGTGGATATGGTTGCTTCCTACTTCGATTCAATTGATTATAACGTCTCTTCCAGAGAATTTCATGCTATTGGCGGAACCTTTAAAGGGAAACCAATTATGGTGATTTCTCATGGTATCGGATCGGATAATATCGAAATTGTCATGACCGAACTTGACGCTCTGGCAAACGTGGATTTCAAGACTCGCAAAGTGAAACCGGAACACCGCACTCTTGAAATCGTAAGAGTAGGAACATCCGGATCTCTCCAACCGGACATACATATCGGGGACTTCGTGATTGCTGAGAAAGGCACCGGAACTGACGGTATTTTGAACTTCTATGCCGACCGAAACAAAGTCTGCGATCTTGAATTTGAAAAGGAATTCTGTATTCACACCGACTGGGACCCTACATGGGCAGCCCCATACACTGTAAATGCAGATCCCGAACTTGTGGAAAGAATCGGACGTGATGACATGAGAAGAGGCTACACAATTTCAGCTGTAGGTTTCTATGCTCCGCAAGGAAGAGAGGTGCGTCTGCGTCTGGCTGACCCCAAGCTTAATGAAAAAATCGAAAGTTTCAGGTATCTGGGACGTCCGGTTACCAATTTTGAAATGGAATCCGGCTGCCTGCAAGGTATGGCCAAAATGTTGGGTCATAAAGCTATGACTGTCTGCTGCATAATAGCTGAAAGAGTGGCCAATAATGCAAATACCGATTATAAACCCAAAGTTAAGAAACTTATTGAAACCGTACTTGACAGAATATAATGACCTCACTATTTCCTCTCCTTCGACCTTGTTATCCTAAGGAGTAGCGGTTGCCGGGATGACGAATCACGATCCCCTCAAATTCAAGTTCCGTTAGAGTGGATGTGATGTTCGAAATATGAATTCCGGTTTTCTGATATAATCTGTCGGGAGTGACAGGTTCGGACATCATTTTAAGACATTCATATATTTCCCGGGCTATACCCTCAAGCTCGGGAAATAAATTTCTTTGACGGGCTGCCACATTTATGCCGGCCGGTTTCCAACCGGTAAGTTCTATCACATCCGCCATATTGGTGATCAGAGTGGCCTTATTTTTACGGATAAGATAATTACATCCTTCGCTAACAGGATCGGAGACACGACCCGGCACCGCCGCCACATCCCTCGAATAAGAGAAAGCGAGATTCGCCGTGCTCATTGCGCCTCCCTTTATAGGAGACTCCACCACAAGTGTGAGTTGACTGAGACCGGCTACAATGCGATTGCGCTCTAAAAATCGTTTCTGAAAGGGAGTAGTGCCCGAAGGATATTCAGATATAATAGATCCCCCGCTCTTGATTATTCTTCTTGCCAAATCACGATGGGCCGCCGGATAGATAGTGTCGAGTCCATGAGCTACTACCCCCACAGTGGGCAACCTGTTTTCCAAAGCACCCCTGTGAGCCAAAGCATCTATTCCATAAGCCAGACCTGATACCACCAATGTGCCGGGAAAGTATCCGGCAAGTTCTTTTATGAATCCGTCGCAGAAAGAAGCAGCGTAAGGAGTGCTTTTCCGCGTTCCTACAATTCCCATCACGTGCTCGGCATCTAAATCTGAATTTCCCAACTGGAAAATGACAGGAGGAGCATCCGGAATCTCACGTAGCAGCATGGGATAATCATCGTCATTAAGAAAATATACATGTATTCCATGACGCTCCACAAAATCCATCTCCTTTCTTGCACGTATCAACGCCTCCTCGCGCTTAAGCTTATCGAAACGCACGAATCTATTTAAAGAAAGACGTGAAGATAATGCAGAGGAATCGAGCTCGAAAAATTCATCAATTCCGAGGCCGACCTCTTCAATGCGTCTCACTATTTCTGCAGTTACTCCCGGAGTAAAGGCCAGACCCATTTTGAATATTGTGGAAGTGCGAGAATCCATAAGAAATTTCAAAGATATTTGCTAAAAACCGCCGCCAGCTCATCTCCTCTCGACAGTTTCCCATCCTTCAATACCACCACTGTCACAATCCCCTCGGCGCAAACCTCTCCATCGCTCCTGATTATATCCTGATGGAAAATAAACCGTGCCCCTTTCCGCTCAAGACGAAGACACGAAATGAAACTGTCGCCACCTCTAAGAGAAGTTTTATATTCCACCTCTATTTTTCTAACCACGGCATCTATACCATGATTATGCATCTCGATAAACGATAGCCCCGCATCCTTGCAAAAACGGTGACGGGTATGTTCCATATAATGGAGATAGTTGGCATTATTCACTATTTGCTCACAGTCGAGCTCATAATCCCTCACCTCCATATCCATTATGAAGCAATACCTTCGGTTCTTATCCTTTATTATCCTCATTTTCTTTCTTATTTAAATTCGTGCCTGCCATTAATGAAACTGCTTTGGAAAATTCCTCTTCCGATCTGAAAGCTTTCAACGGTAAATATAGAAATCCCCCTTCGGGAGTAAGGAAAGGGAAAACTACATAATTTTTCCCCACACTATAATTTCCATAACATTCAAGAGAGAAGTCATATCTGCGCCATTCCTCATCATTCTTTATATCCGACTTCTCTCCGGTTTCATCTCCGCACTCCACAGTCGCCGCTCCTCTCTTCTCAGAATTTATTCTGTCTGCCTCTTCCGGTTCACATTCTTTCACCTTGAGCCATATCACTGTCCGTTCATTAAAAATCTGGATACGATGAGGGAGTACATTCAGAAAACTTTTTCCCTTCATGCCATAATTATAATACAGGATAAGCAATACAGCCGGTGCAATAAGAAACAAGAGTATCACCGCAAGGATAAATATTCTATAGTCTAACGCAAATCCGAGGAAAATCGCGGTGAGAAGCATCAGCGATCCTCCTGCGATCCAGGGAAGGCCATGTCGCTGAAAAAGAATGGTTGCAAATTCAGACTTAGAAATGGAAAATATTTCCGACTCAATCATCAGTCACTATTTTGCCCAGTTTCTTATTATCACGTCGATCACTTTCAATCTTATATGTGGAATGATTTTCCTTTATGGCAGCTTGTGCATATCCGGTTTCTTCCGCATTATAGAGTTTTTCCATATCTATATATGCTTTTTTACCGTTGAGCCTGAACACCTCTCCCCTCTTCCTCACAGCTTCGTCACCAAGTTGGCTATGGCCCGTAGGGAGTGTGCCTTTCAATCCGGAATCCACACCGTTCTCATCGCATTTCACTGCTTTAATGATCGATACCGGAGGATACCCTATGCCTGTCCACATTATATATTCATCCCTCACGAAATCAGGAGTGGCTTCAATAGAGCTATCTATGGGATGGCAACCTTCAATCGCTATAGTGGCAGTGGATTTATAGCGTGGAATGAAATCTTCGTCAAGCAAGGAATTAAGTCCGCTCATGGTGAAATCCTCTTTCTTTCCGTCGTGATAGAATGTGCGGCTCACGGTCTCAGTGAGTAGTTCGGGAGTGATCTCCTTTTTACGGGCAAATGGTTCGAGAATACACTCGGCATTGGCCTCTCTTATATATCCGTAACCCTCCTTCGGGCGCCCTGCATGACTATAGTTGGTGCGTATCAACATTCCTTCAGGTGCATCCTTGAGATCGAATCGTATAAAAGAATGATTGTTTGTCTCGAAATATGCTCCATCGCCATAGGCATCTATCACACCGAAGTTAGCTTCCACTCCCATCGGACGTGGAAGTGTTTCGAGTAGATGGGCGAAGTCATCCACAGTGCGACAGCTTTTTAAGGCTTTTGTCATCACGAATCCCTCCTTATCCATCTTTTTTTGCGACACTTTGTCATCCTTGAGGTTATATGACGCCGTGTTCATTACAGCAAATCCGGCTTCATTCATACCCATCCAGGCCTCACGAAGATCTTTATCTTCTGCGTTAAATAGCGCCACATAGCCGAAAGAATTCCCGTCGGAAGGAATATATTCCACCTTGTTATGAGTATTGCTTGTGTCGCGATGTTTCCATAGGATGGGACGTCCCGAAGGATTAAGGTCTGCCGAGATTATCGCCGAAGTGCATGCTCGGCTACTCAAGCCCCCGCACACTATCATAACCCCCAATATCAGAAGTATTATTTTATTTGATTTCATGCTGATTTTATTAAATAAATATAATAACGGAGGGAATCTCTTCCGATTCCCTCCGTAAAATTATGAAATATTTCGTGTATAGCAAAATCCTAAGACCATTCACTCCTTAATATAGGAGATAAAAATCAGTCAAGCTTATGAATCACGAGACCGGAACGCAATTTCGGTTCAAACCAAGTGGTCTTGGGTGGCATGATATTTCCGGTATCGGCAATATTGATCAGCTGATCCATAGTGACCGGGTAAAGAGCGAGCGCCATTGCCATCTCACCGCTATCGACACGCTTCTGAAGCTCGCCAAGTCCACGTATTCCCCCTACGAAGTCAATGCGCTTGTCACTTCTGAGGTCGGTGATACCAAGAATATCACGAAGGATAAGATCGGAAGAAACCGTCACATCAAGCACTCCTATAGGATCTTTGTCATCATAAGTGCCCTCTTTGGCTGTCAGAGAATACCATTTCCCGTCCATATACAATGCGAAGTTATGCAGACCCGAGGGTTGATATATTTCTACACCTTTCTCCTCAACGATGAAGTTCTCTTCAAGTTTTTTAAGGAATTCCTCAGGCGACAGACCGTTTAGATCCTTCACAACGCGATTATAGTCGATAATACGGAGATGTGAGGAGGGGAAAGCCACAGCCATGAAATAGTTATACTCCTCATCACCTTTATGGTCGGGGTTTCCGGAAGCTTTCTCTGCACCTACAAGAGCGGCAGCTGCCGAACGATGATGACCATCAGCAATATAGAGATTAGGAATTTTGGCGAATTCCTCCGTGACACGACGAATAGTATCCTCATCGTCGATCACCCACAATGTGTGTCCGAATCCATCTGGAGCCGTGAAATCATATTCCGGATCCCGGGCTGAAACCTCACGGATAATGTTTTCGAGCTCCTCATTGTCGGGGAACGCGAAAAACACCGGCTCAATATTGGCATTATTGCATCTCACGTGCTTCATGCGGTCTTCCTCTTTGTCGCGGCGTGTAAGCTCGTGTTTCTTTATTCTCCCTTCCATATAATCAGGCACCCAGGCTGCCACAACAAAGCCATATTGAGTGCGTCCATCCATTGTCTGGGCATAGATATAGTAGTTCTCTTTTCCATCTTGCACCAGCCATCCTTCATCCTGAAATTTCTTGAAATTCTCCACAGCCTTGTCATATACATCGGGATGATGCTCATCGAAACCGGGTTCGAAATCGATCTCCGGCTTGATGATATGATAAAGACTCTTCGCATTTCCTTCTGCCTCCTTACGTGCTTCTTCGGAATTAAGCACATCATAAGGGCGGGAGGCCACTTGCTCCACAAGATGCTTCGGAGGTCGAACCCCCTTGAAAGGTTTTACTCTTGCCATGGTAATAAATTCTTTAAGGTCAGTTTATTATTTGTATAGAAGTAATTTACACTCAATTTAAATCTTTATGGTTTTTACGTGAACATTGCGAACAAATACCATATATATTGGTAGAAACGAATGTCGGCTTGAATTGCTTAAACTTCAGTTGTTCAAAATATTGGTTAAACTTCTCATCACGCACCTCACGCACACTTCCGCAGCTCATGCAGATCAGATGAAGATGGCGGTCATCGGCCAATTCATACGCTGCCTGATTCTCATTGAGATAATGTTTACGTAAAATATTACACTCACAAAGAAGCTCGACAGTGTTATAGACCGTGGCTCGGCACACCCGATATTCCTTCTCTATGTCGCGATAAAGCTCGTCAATATCGAAATGCACATGCTGGTCGAGCGCCTTGTCGAGTATTGCAAAGCGTTCGGGAGTCTGCCGCATCCTTTTGGATTTGATAAACTCCTCAAACTTCTCCTTTAGTCGGATCCTTACATCGTCGTCAATTTTCATTAACGCAAATTTAATCACCAAAAATGAAAAAAACAAATCTTTGGCTCCTCTTAAGAGAAATGATTTTCATTTTTTTTATCAGAAGATGGTATTATTGGAAATATTTTTTAATTTTGTGAACGAAAAGAAGAGTGAATGATAGTTTAATTCACCTTCCATGCTTCAGCGTAGAGCGGAGGCTCGATTCAATCTTTAGTCTAATCATGAAATTCAACACATCCACAGGGCAGAAATACCTTCTTCCCATCGCCCATCTCGGGGCTTTGATCACTGTAATAGCGTGGGGATCCTCCTTCCTGAGCACTAAAATTCTTATGGAAGAAGGAGGGTTCACTCCGGTAGAAATGTATGTCTATCGGTTTGCCGCTGCCTACTTGCTTTTATTTCTGTTTACTTTCAAAAAAATAATGGCCAAGAACTGGCGAGATGAGATCACTCTTGCATTGTGCGGAATATGCGCCGGATCTCTTTATTTCATAACTGAAAACTATGCCTTGCGCCTCACTACCACCGGAAACGTGTCGCTCCTTGCCTCCATATCTCCGATTTTCACCACATTTCTGGTGGCTCTGATGTATAAACAGCGCATAAAAGCGGGGGTGATTATTGGTTCTGTAGTGGCTTTCATAGGTGTGGGATGTATTATTTTCAGTCATGGAGCTTCAATGGAGTTGCACCCGGAAGGTGATATTCTTGCAATTACTGCCGCCCTGACATGGGCAATATATTCTGTAGCCATAAAAAGAATAATTCCGATATATAATTCCCTTTTTATAACCCGCAAACTCTTTTTTTATGGAGTTATCACGGCTCTTCCTCTGTTGTTTCTTCAGAATGAGCCGCTCCATTTGAGTCTGCTTGTGGATTTCAGCAAGCCGCAATATCTGCTCAACTTCCTCTTCCTTGTTGTGATGTGCTCGTTGGCGGCTTATCTGATATGGAACGAAGCCATGAAATATCTCGGACCTGTTACGGCAAACAATTATCTCTATATGCAACCCCTTGTCACGATGATTGCTGCTTATTTCGTTTTAGGAGAAAAGATCTACCTCCTCGGATATTTAGGGTGTGTGCTGATCATAGGAGGTCTGATTATTTCCGACAAGTGGAAATCTTCCGTTGCTCCCAGTAAACGATGACAAGTTTCTCTCTTAAAAAATTTCCGGAACGCGTGATCAATAACTTCATTACGTGTTCCGGTATTCTTTTGGAGAGAGACCTGTGGCTTTCTTAAAATACTTTCCGAAAAAGGATTGTGAGGTAAAATTCAATTCATCAGCAATCTGCTGAATATTCAGATTGGTAGATTTCAGAAGCACCTTCGCCTCAAGGATCACGAATCGCTCTATCCATTCCACCGCACTGTATCCCGTGTTCTTTTTTATAGTTCTGGAAAGATGTTTGGGAGTAATCTCAAGTCCGGACGCGTAATAATCCAGAAATCTCTCCTCTTTATAATGTTCCTGCACCATGTTCATAAAGCGATTGGTGATCCGGTCGTTGCCGGATATCGCTTCCTCGGCAAACGATTCATAACACTTATATAAGCTGCGGAATAAGAAAGAACCCGTTTCCAATACCAGTGCCTCCCCACCGTAGGGATTAGGCTTATCGGAAAGAATGGAATTGAGGTTGGCGATGAAGTCGGGCACTTTCGCTGACACCTCTTCCGGAATAGAAACCACATTATACTTAGTCATAGCGATATATAAAGGTGAATCGGCAAGAATCAGAAATAAATTCTCCTCAAATCTGCGAGACATAACTATGACCGAAGCCACGAAATCATCACTGATATTTCTCGGCATAAGAAACTGTGAACGACGTATAAGCACAAATGTCGGACCGTCTATATGGTAAGGAATAAGGTTGATTTCCGCATCACACGTGCCACTCTTTACAAATATCCAGGTGTTTGCGGCAAACTTCACCGGTTCGGTAAGAGATCTGAACATTGCCGGCTGCACATTGTCAATGAGCCAGAAATCCTGTTCGAGTATTTCATCGAGACTCTCAGGGAGGTCTATGTTATATTTGAATCCTACATTCATTCTTTGTTAAAGTTGCTTCCCTCCGTATGCTAAAATCTGTAAAGAAAAGTGTCTCCGGAAGGCAAAAATGTTTTATGACATATCAAAATTAGAAAAAAATTCTTTCACTACATTGTCATATATGATTTTTTTTCGCGATATTTGCAGATGAAAATTCTCGACCTCATCCCAATTTGGCTGAAGAAATACCCAAACCCGACATCTAACAACAATGGAAAGACCCAGTTACACATACGACCAGGTTTATGAGGCTGCTCTCAAATACTTCTCAGGCGATGAATTAGCTGCCAGAGTATGGTCGAGTAAATATTCTCTGAAGGATTCAGAAGGAAACTTCTATGAGCTCACTCCCGATGATATGCACCGACGCATCGCCTCGGAAATCGTGAGGATAGAAAACAAATACCCTAATCCCATGACTGAGGAGGAGGTATTCTCCCTTTTGCAAGGATTCCGATATATTGTGCCTCAGGGAAGCCCGATGGCCGGCATAGGAAACAATTATCAGGTGGGATCACTTTCCAACTGTTTTGTGATCGGTCTCGACGGTCATCCCGATTCTTATGGAGGTATTATCAGGATTGACGAAGAGCAGGTTCAGCTTATGAAACGCCGTGGCGGTGTTGGTCATGATCTTTCGCATATTCGCCCCAAAGGAAGTGCGGTAAAAAACTCCGCTCTCACCTCTACCGGGCTTGTGCCCTTTATGGAACGCTATAGCAACAGCACCCGCGAAGTGGCCCAGGACGGACGTCGAGGGGCTCTGATGATGACTGTCAGCATAAAGCATCCTGATGCCGAAAGCTTCATAGATGCCAAGATGACTGAAGGAAAAGTGACCGGTGCCAATGTTTCGGTAAAGATTGACGATCAGTTTATGGATTGCGCCATATCCGGAACCCCTTATACCCAGAAATTTCCCGTTGACAGCTCTAATCCTTCGGTATTGAAAGAGATCGATGCTTCTTCCCTGTGGAAAAAAATTGTGCATAACGCATGGAAAAGTGCTGAGCCCGGTGTTCTGTTCTGGGATACCATAAAGAAAGAATCCGTGCCCGACTGCTATGCCGACCTCGGTTTCGAAACTGTCTCCACCAATCCCTGCGGGGAGATTCCACTTTGCCCCTACGACAGCTGCCGTCTTGTGGCTATTAATCTTTACAGCTATGTGAAGAATCCTTTCACTCCCGAAGCTGAGTTTGATTTCGAACTTTTCAGAAATCATGTTGGAAAAGCTCAAAGGATCATGGACGATATCATAGATCTCGAGATGGAGAAAATCGATACCATAATCGAAAAAATCAAGACCGACCCGGAAACGGATGAGGTGAAATTCACCGAGCTGAATCTATGGAACAAGATACGCACCAAGACTCTCAAGGGCCGTCGCACCGGTTGCGGCACCACCGGCGAGGGGGATATGCTCGCCGCTCTTGGTTTCCGTTATGGCACTCAGGAGGCCACGGCTTTCTCAACAGAAGTGCATAAACAGCTCGCCTTGTCCTATTACCGCAGCTCGGTACAAATGGCTAAGGAAAGAGGTGCGTTTGAGATTTACGACAGCGAACGCGAAAAGAACAATCCATTCATCACCCGGCTTCGTGAAGCAGATCCCGCGCTTTATGACGACATGGTGAAGCATGGTCGAAGGAATATAGCCTGTCTCACTATCGCTCCCACCGGAACCACCTCCCTCATGACCCAGACCTCATCAGGGATTGAGCCGGTGTTCCTACCCGTCTATAAACGGAAGCGTAAGGTGAATCCCGGTGATGAGAATGTAAAGGTTGACTTCGTGGATGAAGTGGGAGATTCTTTCGAGGAATATACGGTATATCACCATAAGTTCCTTGAATGGATGCGTGTCAACGGGATAGAACCTAAACGCAATATGTCGCCCGAGGAGATAGACGGGATCGTGAAGCTATCCCCCTATTATAAAGCCACAAGCAATGACGTGGACTGGATGGAGAAAGTGAGGATGCAGGGAGCGGTGCAGAAATGGGTGGATCATTCTATTTCCGTAACTATCAATCTTCCCAACAACGTGAGCGAGGAGCTCGTGGGCGATCTCTATGTGGAGGCATGGAAAGCCGGATGCAAAGGATGCACGGTCTATCGCGACGGATCAAGAAACAATGTGCTGGAATCGGTGAGCGAGAAGAAACAACAACTTGTACCCGGGCCGGCTCATGAACATCTGGTGAAACGTCCCCGAGAGCTTGAGGCCGATGTGGTGAGATTCCAGAATAATAAAGAGAAATGGATTGCATTTGTCGGACTCGTAGGTGGCCGTCCCTATGAAATCTTCACTGGTCTTGTGGATGATGAGGATGGCATATTCTGTCCCAAAAGCGTCAATCACGGATCTATAATCAAGACCATTGATGCCGAAGGAAGAAAACGATACGACTTTCAGTTCGTGAATAAACGTGGCTACAAAACCACGATCGAAGGACTTTCGGAAAAATTCAATCCCGAATTCTGGAACTATGCCAAACTTATATCCGGCGTGCTCCGCTATGGCATGCCTATCGATCAGGTGCTGAAACTCGTGGGGACTCTTGAACTTGATTCCACCAATATCAACACCTGGAAAAACGGAGTGGAACGCGCCCTGAAGAAGTATCTCCCCAACGGCACCGAAGCCAAAGGACAGAAATGTCCGAAATGTGGCGCCGAAACTTTGATATACCAGGAGGGGTGTCTGATATGCACCACTTGCGGAAGCTCGAGATGCGGATAAAACAATGTTAAACTTTTAATCTAAACAATAATATTCTTACATGAAAATTTCGTTTGTAATCAACTATCACACCGAATGGGGTGAGGCAGTCTATCTGAGCGGCAATATTCCGGCGCTCGGCGACGGCGACATCCACAAGGCGGTGGAAATGACTTTAGTGAGTCCGGATACCTGGGAACTTGAAATCGATCTCGATGAGGCACCCGGTGATTTCGATTATTCATTCATCGTGAAAGCTCCCGAACGCGCATGGAAATTTGAATGGGGCACTCCTCATCATTTCGAATCGGGCGAGGGAATCGAGAATTATGCCGTTTTCGATGCATGGCACTCACAGCCCCACGACAAGCCGTTTTTCTCTTCGGCATTCATCGACGGCATGCTGCGCCGCGACCACCGCGACCAACCTCTGAAAGCACTTCCGGGCACCATCGTATTCCGTATCGAGGCTCCGATGATCGCTCCCGATGAATGTCTTGCTATTTCCGGTGAAGGGAATGCACTCGGCAACTGGGATCCGGCAAAGGCTGTCAAAATGAACGATGCCCGCTTCCCACGTTGGGAGGTGAATATCCCGATGACCGGTGTGGAAACTCCTTTCGAATATAAATTCCTCATCGTAAACAAAAACACAGGATCTGTGCGTGGATGGGAATATATCTCCAACCGCATCTACGGTATTCCCGAGACCGGCGATCGCGACCGGGTAGTGGTCGAGGGTGGCAATTTCGCCAATCCCAAAGAGCATTGGAAAGGTGCCGGAACGGCTATTCCTGTTTTCTCCATCCGTTCTGAGGAGGATTTCGGTATCGGTGACTTTGTGGACATCAAGAAATTGGTTGACTGGTGCGTGATGACCGGTCAGAAAATTCTTCAGGTGCTTCCGGTCAACGACACCATGATGACCAAAACATGGCTCGACTCCTATCCCTATAAGTCAAATTCCACTTTTGCCCTCCATCCTCAGTATATCCGTCTTGAGGAAGTGGGATCTCTAAAGGATGAAAGCCGCAGAGAATACTACCGCAATCTTGGTCGCGAGCTCAATGCCCTCTCCGAGATCGACTATGAGCGCGTAAACAATGCCAAGCAGGAATATCTGCATGAGATTTTTGCCGAAACCGGAGCAAATACCCGCAGAACAAAAGCCTATAAGGAATTTGTTGAGACCAACTCCTATTGGCTCAAGCCATACGCCGTATGGAGCGTGCTCCGCGATATCAATAACACACCTGATAACAATCTCTGGGGAGAGTATGCCGTCTATGACCAAGAGAAAGTGGACCGATTCGCTGATGAACACAGCAATGAGGTGAATTTCTATTATTTCGTGCAGTATCATCTCGACCGTCAGCTCCGCAGCGTGAGAGATTACGCTCATAGTAAAGGTGTTGTGCTCAAGGGTGATATTCCAATCGGTATCAGCCGTTTCAGCGCCGACGCATGGCAGAGCCCGGAGCTCTTCAACATGAACACTCAGGCAGGTGCTCCACCGGATGATTTCTCCGTGCTTGGTCAGAACTGGGGCTTCCCTACTTATAACTGGGATGAAATGGCACGCGATGGCTTCCAGTGGTGGAAAAACCGTTTCCGTAAGATGTCGGAATACTTCGATGCTTACCGTATCGACCATATTCTTGGATTCTTCCGTATATGGGAGATTCCTATGGATGCGGTGCATGGTCTTCTGGGATATTTCAATCCTGCCCTCCCCTTCTCTCCCAATGAACTTCGCGAGCAATTTGACTTCTGGATCAATCCCGAGATTCAGACCCATCCTCTCATCCTCGAATGGATGCTCGACGAAATGCTTGGCGAACGCAAGGAGGAATTCAAGGATCGCTTCCTTGACTATGTGGGCGGCGACCGCTTCGTGTTGAAACAGTATGTGGATACACAGCGCAAAGTGGAAGATTACTTCGCTACTCAGGAACATGATGAGAAGAACACTCAGTTTGAAAACGTGCTCTTTGGAATCATCGACAATGTGCTCTTCATAGAGGATCCCTATAAACGTGGACACTATCATCCCCGCATCTCCGCGCAGTTCTCCTACCAGTATCGTATGCTTAACGATTATGAGCGCTGGTGCTTCAACCGTCTGTACAATGATTTCTATTATCATCGTCACAACGATTTCTGGTATGGCAAGGCTATGTGGAAGCTTCCCCCTCTTCTCGATTCCACATCTATGCTCACCTGTGCCGAAGACCTCGGTATGATTCCCGACTGCGTTCCTGCAGTGATGAGTCAGCTTGAGATCCTCACTCTCGAGATCCAGCGTATGCCTAAGGATCCCTCTCTGGAATTCGGCGACACATGGCGTTATCCCTACTATTCTGTCTGCACCACTTCTACCCATGATATGGGAGGCATCCGTGCATGGTGGGAAGGTGATCGCGACATGACCAACCGATTCTATCACCACGTTCTTGGCGAATGGGGAGAGGCTCCGCAGTTTGCCGAGCCCTGGATCTGCGACAAGATTGTGGATCTTCAGCTTAAATCCCCTTCCATGCTTTGTATCCTACCGCTTCAGGACTGGCTCTCCACCGATGGATCGCTACGCCGTGAAGATCCCAGGGAAGAGCAGATCAACGAGCCTGCCAATCCCAAGCATTACTGGCGCTACCGTATGCACCTCACCACAGATCAGCTGATGGCTGCCGACAGCTTCAACTCTGCAATGAGAAATAAGATTCAGGAATCCCACAGATAATATCATATCTGATAATACCCTAAGAGGCTGTGTCTAAGAATATTACGACACAGCCTCTGTCTTTTTACCTTTATTTTGAAGAGTAAGGATGCTTTGAATAGAGTAATGTAATAATCATAAAGCCATCCGGATTCCAAATAATCGCCCGAATATGGACCTTGAAATTATGAAGTCATACGAATATTTTTAATTCTATTCTGGAATCCGGATGTCTTCTTAGATTCTTATGTTACTCTTCCCCTTTTAAGGCTTACCCGAGAATATTCCTTCCTGAAAAGCCTAAGACTCCATCCACTAAAATTTATTAAAGCCGGGGCTATAAAAACGTGTGTGCCATCCTATCTACTTATCATTTTAGTCGAATAGACACCTTTTCATCATCTTCTACTCCATCCTCCTTTTCGCCTAAAATAACGATAACAGTGATAGTGTCTTTTCTTGCTAAATATTCATCATCTGTTCCTTCAAATTTATCATCTTTTTCCTTTAACAACGCATCTTCAATCAGAGATATATTCAATATCTCTTTATTGTCTGTAGTCCTGATGATTATAAGACGTGAATCTGAAGCCATTGTAAATGGGAAGGTTGAAAAACGAGCAGTTAATCTTGTATATATGTTACCTTCATCTATATAATAATTCCTTCGGTTATAAGGGTAATAATAAAAAGAATCTGTAGCTTTAGGAATATTATTCCATGTGATTACATTATTTCCGTTAGTTATTATAAACTCAAACTTACCATTCTTAATATCATTATTACTATCCTTGCCTTCAAGTTGGACACCAACATCCTTTGATGCTCGAAAGAGGTTAATCTTTACATTTTTAGGAGTGTTGGCTGAACCGGTTTTCTTTATCTCAACATTAGATAAATGTCCGTTATAAATAAACGGAAGTCGTTGAGAAAAAGTGGATGGGTCAGGAGTTCCACCTACATATCGATCAAATTCGAGATTCAACGACAAATCTTCAATAGTTTCGGGAGGATTAGATCCCAGACTTACTGTATCATCATCCTCTATACCGAACCATGTCACAAAATCATACTTTCCCTCAGGCAAGTCAAGATTTATTGAATAATCCAGAGAGGCAACCTTATTACCTGATTCAGAGTAAGTCTTCACAAGTTTACCGGATTCGTCAAATACCCACAACGAGCAGGATTTGGCAAAATTAGGATATAGGCTTCCTCCTATAAAATTTTCCACATAGGCAAAGCTGATAGTGCAATTCACTTTTTTTGACACGTCTTGCACATCATCCTTATCAGATGAGCAGGAGCTCGTCATCATAAGAATACCGGCAAGCAAGGTAAAAACAAACTTACTGAAATTCGATTTCATCATAGAAATTTTTTAAATGTTAAAACTTCGGGGGCAAATATAAGAAAATATACTTCAAATTCCAAGAAATTGTGAAAGAAAATGCAAATAATACAATATTTACTTTTTAATCGGGGAAAAGCTTAGAAATTTAATAAAGCCATCCGGATTCCAAATAATTGCCCGAATATGGACCTTGAAATTATGAAGTCATACGAATATTTTTAATTCTATTTCGGAATCCGGATGGCTTCTGAGATTATTCTGTTGCTTTTCTGCTTTTCCGGCTTACCCGAGAATATTCCTTCCCGAAAAACCGTTAAATCAAGTAAAAATCCCTCTCCGCCCGAAGTGTAGGAAGTGTGTATGATTTATGACCATGTGGACGGAGAGGAACCTCCATAATTAAACTATCTCTTCATAAAGACTGAATTCTAAATTAAAGTTTATTCACTATCCCTGAGAATAGGATAAAATTTGAATGTGCTGTAATTGCAAAATAGAAAGGACGATCAAAAGCCAAGTCTATTACTTTTTCATAGTCTCGGATAGTTCCATGAGCTACGTGTATACCCCCTGAGGCAGCTGCTGCTTTTGCCCCGGATTCATCGAGTTCAAACACTGCTTCATGCGAAAGTGATGAAAGTTGAAGCGCTCCAAGCCCTGAGAATGTTGATGAGCCAAACAGTCCGGAACATCCCATATTAGAGAGTATATCCTTGACATTATCATTTCTGCTTCTGATACTGAACTTTGGTAAAGAGAGGTTCACTTTTTTCTGATAGTAGAAACAGTAACTGTCAATAGAACTCAGGAAAGGAAGTGCATCTTCAATTTTCATCGCCGGATCAGGTAGATATAAAATTATAGAATACACTCCATTCCCAAAACTAAGCTCAATCACTTTGCCGCCTTGTTCAGGTTCCCCGTAAAACATCATCTGCTCCTTATAGTGCATCATCTCAACCTCTGTTTCACTTCCATCTGAAGAATGGAAAATCTCTTTTCTCGTATTAGCTTTATCAAAAGGAATTTCCCATTTACCATTGAAGAAAACTGCATTTCCGGCATACATGTTTACTGCGGGAGGAAGGGTATTTTTAAGAAATTCCTGAATCATTCCCTCTGTTTTGTTGGAATACCACTGGTTAATTTCCTCCTTTGTTGATCCTGCAGACAGATCTCGAGAATATACCTCAGCATCATAGTAAGTCTTTAAAAGATCCACAAAGCCATTATTTACCGAAGAATTATTAGAAAGCCACAAAGAGGTGGCTGAATTAAATTTTACTTGGTTATCCGATCTCTTTAACAAACCGGTGGCAAATTCAAAGAAGGAATTGAGTTCCTCTATTTCCGATCCCAAATATTGTGAGATTTCCTTTTTTGATTCTTCGTCCGCCCCATTTGCCAGCATGGCAAGCATCATGGCAATATTATATCGGCCTATAAAGAAATTGGAATTTTCACTGTTCGGCGTACTTTTATACACCTCTTGTATATAATTTGAGCCAAAGTAATTTAGCCACAATAAGGTATTCCATTGGGAATCGGTAAGTCTTACTTGACTATAAGGAGTGCCTGATTCATCATCTTGATTCTCATTATATGTCTTTTCAGAAAGATCTTCTTCCACTGCGGATGCACATGAATAGAGGAAGAAACTCATACCCACCAGAGAAAGGATAACCCAGAAGTGGCATTTTAAAATTCTTTTCATATGAAGTAGATTTACGTTAATATATTGCTTGAATGTAAGTGCGTTTTGAACTATATCCATTAAAGATAATCAATCATTGGAAGATTCTTACACAATTTAAAAAGATAGCTGTTGTTATTATATGTATCTACCTCGTTAGTATTGGAATAACCTTCAAATGTTCCATCGCTTGAATCTGACTTAAATCGGGATCCTCCGATTTCATCAAGTCTGGTTAATTCGTAATACCCATTTCCAACACCATATTTACCCCATACACAATGCATAAAATAAGTCTGCTTAGTGATGCCCCCATATTCTTCATCTATAGGGAATACATGTAAAAGACCGTCTATGACCCAGGTCTCCGTATAGGTTTTACCTTTTCTTACAACATCGCCCCACATAATTAAAGGCAACTGTTCATATACTTTAGACGCACTGGAAACATCAAAATCTTTTAGCTTTTTTCCATTATCTGTTACGATACCGGAGTAAAATGAGCGAAGCATATGATCAACGGTTATCATATCTATATTTGAAATAGTTTCATCTCTCCCGTATCTTGTATTTAATTCCCGATATCCGGCCATCGTTACTAACATTTTACAAAGAGTATCGTTGCATTTGTCATTTGTAATAGCATCCCAATCATAATGTGCAAAGTCGTAAGAATTAGGCCATCTATCATAAGTCATAAGCATTGCACAAGAAACCGGCAAACATCCTACTTTTGCTCTCTTTCCTGATGGAATTTCCACAATGGGTGCATATTTATTGAATGGTTCACCATCCCCCCATTTTCTTACATTAGGATTAAGCAATGGAGCAACCGAGACACGATTATATACAGGAACATCAGGATGTGGCTTATAAAAATCACTGTCACGCACAATAGGAGGGAGTGTCAGGGAGTTTATAAATGCTCCTAATGCCGGATTAGTCAGAGTATCTTCCAACTGAAGGTTACCTTCATCAGAAAGAGCTACCACCGGTTCAGAGAATTCGTTATCTCCAACCACTACAAAACCTGCCTCATTTTCATAATTCACGATATAGTAAGATGGACTTTCCTCGCTGCGAGTCATTCCGGCGCCAATCTTCTCAATCTTTGCAACCTGAGGCATAGCACTGCGGGTTTTTCCCGGGAGCATGCTGTAATAGAGATTGGCTTTTGCGATGATATCCTTACTTGGATCAGAGGCAATCGCAGATTCTTCGTGATTAGTTCTCTCGGTTAGTATTGTTTCACTATCACATGAAACATACAGCATTGCCATGATGATCAACGCAAAAATAAAACCAAAATTTTTTTCCATAATAAAAATTTTTAAAGGTAAAATTAAGTACATGACAAAAATTTGCAAACATCGAATTTAGGGTATAAGTCGGTCGCATAGGTATGGTTGAAATCTCCTCAGTCCATACTTGACCAGCAACTTTGCCATTCTTCTATGTTTCAAAATCTTCATCGGTTAAATTTTTATATCTTTTTGTTTACCAACAATATACCCCATACAACAGCATAATTTCAATTTTTGCCATCTACTAAACAAAAACCTATAAACTGTTAATTTGAAGCATTTTATTCTAACCATCCGTAATAACAGCAGTCGGTTAATAGAATACGGACTTCAATCCTCTCATCCATTTCTCGGAGGCGCGAGATGAACTCGTTTTCAGTGAAGCACTCTGAGAGAAGTATCCCATCCTCAGATACAATCTCGTAACCGATGATATCCTGCTTTGAGAATCCGGAAGTCTGTATGCCGGTA
>CAMWUJ010000046.1 GCA_947177405.1 uncultured Porphyromonadaceae bacterium
TTGTTTGTCCAGAAAATTTAATTTATAGGCATTTTTTCAGCATGGTTAAGTCTGTTAGTTAAGCAGAATCTCCTTTTCAAATTACAAAAAAATAAATAAAATACTTAAAAAAAAAATGCTTGAATATTTGTTTTTTTCAACTCTATTTTACTGTATTGATAAGCAATATTTTTTGAATGTTGTATATCAAAAATTTAACTTTTATTTTATTTTTTGATTAAATATAGGCATATCAATCATTTAGAAACTATAAATAATTCTACATATCACTCATAACATTCTCTAATATACTGGATATAATGATTTTATCTAAATCTGACACCACTTCTTATTTAGATTAAATCTAAATAAGAAGTGGTGTCAGATTTAGAATTATATCCCTTTACACACTACTCCACTTTTACTTTGCTATTGGAGATGATTTAACTGACTAAATTCGTCTTGGCGTGTATTGAGGAATCTCTTGATTGCTTCATTCTCCGTAAATAGAGTTGTTAAATTTAAGCGTAAAGTTTGAAAAGTCAATAATTCATCCGGATTTATTTGCATAGACCTCAGAGAGCCATCTTCTTGTGGCACGATTATAACGATGTTACCATCGTTAAGATTGAATAACCGCATATTCACTACAGCATAGGCGTCGTTATTGGCTGCACGGAATGACACGTAATCGACTTTATCATTGGGTGAAATTCTTACATAACCTTGTGAAATAACATCCGGATGATTTCTTGAGATTGCTTCAACATTTACATCGTCATACGAAATAGTATCTTGTGGCATATCTGTAACAACCGCCAGTATGAAGAAGAAATCTGTATCATTATCCCCTATCAACGAAGAATTAAGCGTAGTTTTAGAATTTCCATTAATCAAACAGGCTATTCTGTTACCAGTAGATAGCGGTATATCGAAGTTAGCTGCAAATACACCATCAAATGTGCCCGGATATAAGTTATAATTAGGAACGGGGAATACGCCTATACTTAAAGGAGAATGTTTGTGTTGGGATATATTTTGCAGATCTTCTATATAGTGGGGAGAATCCCACTTTTCGGGATTTTCTCTATCAGATAAGAACTTCTTCCTCCATTCCGGAGTCCATTGTTTTATGGAATCATTCTGGTGAGAGATTTCCTGCGCGTTAAGTTGAAAGTATAACGGACATAATAAGTATAACGGACAAAAAAGGAGTAATATAAACTTCTTCATATTATATGATTTGATTATGAAAAGTTAAATGATTGCAATATTATTTCCGAGTACGATTAAATAACAGAACTGCTGCTGCACAAAAGCAACAACATGCTGTCGTCGCCGAACTTTCGGAATTGCTAAACCACATCCAATAAATACCGGAAAAAGCCATTATAATCCCTGTAAACAGACAAATATCCTTACCGGTAATTTTAAATTTACCATTCTTTTTTTCCATAGTGAAGATATATAAATAAGTAAAAACTACAAGAAAATGTAACTGAAGACGATTATTTTTGTATTCTCGATTTAATATAATCAACCATTCTGTCTGGTTGGTCACATCCAAGCACATATTTATCTCCATTCTTCATACGAATGAGAAAGCAATCCGAGGCTTTACCATAGAAGCCATAATATATCCCGATATCAGCTTCTCTGAAGATTCCCCAATATCCCATAAAGCCTCCGGAAGCACAAAGTCTCAGTGCACCCATTGTCGGCTGGAAAAGTTCGACACTTTCCACATCGCTCATCGGTAGCTTCTTCCCTCTTAATAGACTTCCTAAGACAATATTATCGTTGTCTGTTTTGATATAAGCAGGCCCCATAAATAAAGAGAAAACATAAAGAATAAGGAAAATGCCTAATAGTAAGAAAAATGCTGTTTCATTCTTTACTGTGGCAATACAACCGACAAACAACACTACTGTCACCACGTAAGTTAGAATGTTTACAAAGCGGCTATATGTTATTTTTGATTTCATAATGTGGGTGAAATTTCTTTGTAAAATTAATAATATTTCACAATATTTCAAAGACATAGTTATTATATAATTTAATCCATTTGGTGATAAATGATTGCTAAAAGATTGAAAACCAAACTTGCTTTCTCAATCTTTTAGCAATCTATTCGAGTACTTCAATTACAAACCTTGAAAGATGTTTTGGATCCATTGATTTTTAATTCAACCTTTGGATTTGAAAACTGAGTGAGGTGGTCGAATGTCAATGTTACCGTAGCTACACCCTTATTTATTGAGACATCAACGGAAGTCGCTTTGTATTGCTTCCCTTTCCAAGAAGGAATGAGTTTTACATCTGTAACAGCATATTGTCCTCCCGCTTTGTCGTCTATGAAAACGATTGTCACTTTTCCATCGTAATTGTTAAACCCTTGACAATGGGGTTTAGCATAGACAGACACGCTAAGTGCCATGCTTAAAAATAGGATTAAAAGAGATTTCATAACGGTAGTATTAGAAACGAGATTTCTCAGTATTTCCTGCACCTGTACCACGATAACGATCGCGTGTTGTATTGAAGCGATACTGCAGCGTGAGCATCACAGAGCGTCCGGGCGAGAAGTTTTTCTGCTGTATCTGAACGGCGTCGCTACATAGATAGAAGTTACTCTTGGCAGAGTCGAACAAATCCTTAGCCTCAAGAGTCACACTGAAGGAATCCTTGAAAAATCCCTTGTAAATCTTGGCGTTGACATACCACGGTGTATTTGTCAGGCGAGTATTGGTGTCCCAACCGCGAGTCACTAGTTGAGCGTCGACGTTAAGCCAGATGTCAAAAGGAAGGTGAATTGAGTTCTGCCACTGGAACATGAAGATAGGAGTGTTCATATTCACTTGCTCACTATTTACAGGCAGAGTAAGCCACTGCTTCATCATCCCAACATTCATTTTCGGTTGCCATACTCCAACTTGAAAATTACCACCTACGAAAGCTTGCAGATAGTGCCGATGATCGAGATTAGCGGTACGAATGATTGTAGCCTCGCCCTCCGGACCGTAAGGCTCCGTGATATGATACACGCCGTCTTTGAAGTAGGTGTATGAGAGTTGAGCAAAAAAGCGTCGCCACTGCGCCATATACTCTACAGTCTGCAACTTCGTTGGCTTCAGATAGGGATTACCCGTCTCGTATGTCAGACGATTTATATAACTGATCGCACCATCAAGTTGACCATATCCGGGACGAATTGTCTTGCCGGTATAGTTCAGTCCCATTCTGACTTTGCCGACTTGCGTAGCGATATTGAGTGATGGAAACACATTATTGTAGGCTTTGCTTTGTTCCTCTTGAAGAAGCCCCATTTCATAATAGTTGAACTTGACATGCTCATAACGCAAACCTGCACCAATCATAAAACGCCCGAACTGTTGCCCCAATTCTGCAAACACAGCGATATTATTCTCGTCCACACGATTGTCGGCATCCGGAGTTTCAGGTATATTGGCTGAGAAAAGATTGGTGGTCCTGGTATTGGAGTATTCTTCACCGATTTCAATCTGACCTTTCCATAAGGGATAAGTCATCACCAGTTTTTCGGCAAACATTCGGTTGCGGTTCGTTGACGAAGTGTTTACCTCGCGGTCATTACCCGTTTCGCTAAGTTCATTGTTGAATGTCAGTTCACGGCTCTTGTACCAAATGTAATCCGCGTTAAAATCAATGTTGAGCTTGCGAACGATTCCATTATAGTAGAAATTGGCATAGTGCCGAGGAACAGCGGTAGATTGATTGTGTACATCCGAATTATAGAGGTCGAGTAAAGTGCCGTTCTGCCATATTTCACTTGGGATTGTGCCGTCGGTATGGTGACGGTTCCAACTGTTCTGATAGTATGCACCTATGCTGTGTCGGTCGTTGATTATATATGAAAAACCGAGTTTGCCGGTCATGTCATTATACGACTCTTTACCGATGGTGCTTACATACTGACGATATGTGCCTTGAGATGTTGTTGTATTCATATCATTAAGACGGTCAAAACGGTTGTAGCCTCTCCACCAGCCATAGTTGGCGAAGATTTCAAGTCCACCGGTGCGGTATTTGAGATCAAGTGAGTTGCCGGTGCGAAAGTAATGCTGAAATCCGTTATCAGTACGCAATGTTCCGCTAAAGCCATCTCCTTTTGGCGGTTTCGTGCGGATGCGAATCACCGACTTAACATCAGCTGCGTACGCAGCCCCCGGATTGGTGATGACTTCCACATTCTTGATATCTCCGGAGTTGAGTTGAGAGAGCTCCTGAAGGTCATTGACTTTGCGTCCATTGATGTAGATTGCCGGAGAGCCTTTACCGAATACTTCAAGTGCGCCTCCATTGTCAACAACCATCGGCACATGCACGAGAACATCATTGGCAGTACCTGCCACAGCGAGGGAACTGCCCTCTACATTAGTCACCAATGCGTTACCTTTCATCGTAGTGGTCGGGCGAGAAGCTTTTACAACTACCTCACCAAGTTCGACGGCGGAAGGATTCAGGATTATATCACCCATCTCGCCCGTTTGGGGAACATTTGTGGTAATGGTCTCATAGCCTACGAAAGACACTTTAGCGGTCAGGTTGCAGTCTGAATCAGTTGGGATTGAGAAGAGACCCTCTGAATCAGTTATGCCTCCGGCAACAAATGTTGAGTCGCAGAAAAGAACAATATTTACAAAGTCAAGCGGCGCATTGTTTTCATCAAGTATGCGACCTTTTACGTCACGGCTAAAAGCCGGGAGGACTGCTAAGAATGCAGTCAGAAATAGAATAGTATGTTTCATTTTTGCATCATTTTTTTAATTTCCTGATGCAAAATTATATCTTAAATCATCTTAACGACAAATATAAAAGTCTTAATACAAGAAATGCAACCTACTGAAAATCAGCGGTTGCATTTCTTAAAAGTCTTAATTTAGGATTGCCGGGTCTTAATCGGTCTTAATCGGAAGTCTTCTCTCGGAGAAATGTTACAATATCCTCCTTTTCGGGGATTCCGAGTTTCTTGCGGATAGATGTTTTTCGCACATATATAGTGGATGTGGTCTGTCCGGTGATGACACTGATTTCCTTAGTTGAGAAACCGGCTATCATCAGTAAAATTATCTGCTTCTCTTTTAGTGTGAGAACTTCGCTATATGAAGCTTGAAGCCTGTCATAAAATCCGACATAAAGAGTGTTGATAAGTTCAAACACGTTATTCCAATTTACGAGTTCCCCATCCGTATCACTTTCAATAGATGATATTTTGCGAAGCATCTCCCGGTTCTGTTCCGTTGGAGTTTCGGCTACCATCTTGATGATACCGAGTTGCTGAAGCATGGCGCGACGCAAAGCCTCAGGGGTATGGACTTCTGCTTTCATCTGAACAGGGGCGGATTTCAATTCGTCAACCATCTTCTGCAAAGCTTCGGCGCGTTCCTCATTTTCCCGTTCACGCAGTCTGCGTTGTCTGATAATCCAGACAGAGGAAACAATAATAATGATAGCAAACAAGGCAATAACAAGAATAACGACTGTCTTGTGCTGACTCTCAGTTTTGAGAGCCAAAGCCCGGCTCTGCTGTTGCAATGCACTGCGCTCACTCTCCCATTGTGAAGCCTTAGCCCGGTTATAACGCTCCTGCTGGCGATTATTCAAACCATTGACATGCCCCAGTTTCATCTTGCCATTCTGCTTAAAGTCAATCATTGTACGCACAAGATTACTGTAACTTCGATAGTAGGTGTCATCCTCTTTGCGGAATTCAACAGCGAAACTGTCGGCAATAGCAAGTTCTTTAGTAGCGAGGCTTAAATTGCCGGAGTTAAGTGCATTCATAGCAAGCTGAATATGCAGGTAGTCGGCAGCTCCGTTATCCGGCGAAGATTTCTTGAATATACCCTCCACAACTCTATTGCTTTCTTCAGTGCGCCCCATCTCACCTAAAATCTGGGCGCGTTCCAATTCAAACATAAACTGTTTGTCACCCAACCTGTGAGAACGGGCATAATCAATCAGTTCTTCGGAGAGCAACAATGCTGAGTCAAGTTTTTCTGCATTTTCGTATGCGCTCAAAAGCATATACTTTGCCTCTGTCTGTCGCAGAGAATCTTTTTCAATAGCCACCAGTCTTCTCGCAGACGATATCAGAGTTTCGCCCTGATACTCCGATGCGCCGAGAAGCACTCGGACGCGGAGCGTCGGTGCGACCAATGAATCAGACACATTCGATAGACTTACGATAGAGTCAAGCATAGCGATTGCTCCCGGTGTATCTCCCACCCAAAATTTATACCATGCGTAAGCGGTGGCGGAACGTACATCTCTGACAACATCTTTTCCGCTATAATATTTGTGAGCGAAAGAAACGAGCGAGTCGCCAATCATCGAACGATTCTGTCGCATGTGACCGAAAGCAAGCAGATAATGATATTTTGCACGCAAAGAATCAACTTTTAGGTTTGACGGGTCAATGCGATCTAAAATTGCAACGGCGCTATCAGTATTAATCTGAAGTATCTTTTCGGCATCTTCTAAAATACTCCTATATTGCAAGTCTGACTTCGAGCAAGAAGAAATGATGCAGGCCAGAAAAGTAATAAAAATATATGTGAACTTATCCATAACTTCTCCAATAAAGTGGATTTGTTTTTCCACCCATTACCTAAGAGATGATTTCAGCTAAGATATTTTATTATTCTTGCAGGGTTTCCAACAGCCACAACATTAGAAGGAATATCCTTGGTAACAACAGAACCGGCTCCTATCACCACATTATCTCCAATGCTTACACCCGGAAGAATTGTTGTTGACCCTCCTATCCATACACTGTCACCGATCATAACCGGTTCTGACCATTCCAACCCTTTATTCCTACTTTCAGAATCAAGAGGGTGACATGCTGTATATATGCTTACATTGGGCCCAATAAAGCAATTTTCCCCGATTCTAACCTCAGCTTCATCAAGTATTGTGAGGTTAAAGTTAGCAAAGAAATTCTCACCAATATAAATATTGCTTCCATAATCACATCTGAAAGGTTGATTAAAATGGAATTTTTTTCCATGTCCTCCAAGTATAGAGGAAAGAAGATCCTGCATTTCTTTCTTTTTCCCCGGATTGATTTTATTAAATTCCCAAAGCCTTTCTCTGGTAACTTCCAGACGTTTTATTAATTCAGGATGAGTGGCATCATAAATTTCTCCACTAATCATTTTTTCCCAAATACCTTCTTTTTCTTCCATTTTATTCATGACATTTTTAGAGCGTTTAATTATCCGGTTTATATCAGATTATATTATATCTGGCAATCAAGCCTAATCGGGTGAAAGACCCAATTCAGTTCTAACTTTCTTAGGAACTTTCTTAAGGACTTGTTGATAAGAATGTAAAATAAGTTCTCGTTGCAGAGCATCAGGAATATCCCCCGAATATTTCACGGAAACCCAATGCTTTTTATTCATGTGATACCCTGGAGTAATTCCTCCAAATCTCAACCTCAATTCTTCCGAATACTCAGGATCAACTTTCAAATTATAAAAATCCCATTCTCCATCCAACGTTGCAAGGCAAAATATCTTGCCTGCTACTTCCAGACAATAAGTATCCGGTCCAAATGGCATTCTTTCGGTAGCGTATGGTAAAGAAAGTCCGAATTCTCTTAATTCCTCTATATTCATTTCTTTTATCCTTTTCTATTAGGCTATACACTTAAAACGCAATTAAAAATAGGAAAGTGTGAGATTATTTATAAATAATGTAAGATTTTATTTGTAATTTTAGTAATAATGATTAATTTTGCAAAAAGGGAAATAAACTTTCCAAATTGTAATTCCAACCACTATTAACATCTAATGCTCATAATATTATATCTAACTATGGTTATGAAAACAATACACTCCATTATCAAACCTTTAGCCTCCCTTTCCTTATTGGGTATGGTTTCACTCGCAGCTTCATCTACTGAATACTATTATGTAGACTTTGAAAAGCTATATGCTGAAGAAGGTGAGACAGAAGAACTACTCACTCCTGAAAAGCTTAAAACGTATATCAACTCAACAATGGGATTTGAGTTTGTGCAAGAGATCTCATACTGCGAGCAAGATTATGCCTTTAAATCAGGGTTGGCAGTTAATCAAAACTACAACTCCTCAACAGGCGCCCTTTTCATTTATTCCAATGAAGAAAATAGCAAAGAGGATATCGGAGGTCTTTCTTTCACAATAAACCCACAATATTGGGTTAATGTAGATAAGATTAATTTAGTCACATTTAAGAATCCTAACAACTTCGGTTCGGGCAGTAACATCGTTCCCACTGAGATCGAAGTTGCGCTAAACAATAGTGAATTCACAACGTTCACATCGGAAAAAACATCAATAAAAGAGACCATCTCGGTACCTGTCCCCTCAAAAGACCGTGTAGTGAAAAAACTATCCGTTAGAATTCCTAATGTATGTTCCAATCGTACATTCCGCTATTTTGTAGCTTTTACCAAATTTACCTTCGTGTATGAGCCGGCCTCTCCCACTCAAATTACATCCTGGAGTTTTGAGAAGGATTCTGAAACGGCTTATCTGAATAGTGAGACTCCCTATGAAGTGCAGAAATTAAATGTAGTGCCTGCCGAAGCTCATGACCTCGCCTCCTACTCCTCTTCTAACCCTGAAGTGGCGGATTTCGAGAATGGTAATCTTGTGCTAAAAGATGAAGGCAAAACCACAATTAAAGCCTCCGTGATGGAGAATGCCTTATTTGCCACTTCTATGGATCCAGCTTCTTATGAGTTGAATGTGATGAAGAATCCGGCAACAGTGGTTATCTCTCCTGAAACTGAGAAAGAGACTGTTGAAGAAATTTATGATTTGCAGGGTCGTAAAATAAATGGAAATCCCATTCCCGGAATTTATATAAAGAAACAGGGAGAGAAAACTTCAAAGTTTATTATATTTTGAAGAAAACAAAGAGACAGACAACTGCATAGATTGTTATACCCAAACAAGATTAATGAAAAAAAACCGTGGGGTCGATTTTGATCGACTCCACGGTTTTTTTCTAAATTTTCGTAAAAACTGAATAAGGAGAAGACATAATATACTGATGACACATGGGCGAAGCATAGAGTTCGAAAGCTGCGGCATCTCTATGAAGGCGATCTATGGTATCCTGATCATTACCCAACTCATAATGCATTGGGAAGAATGTACCTACAGGTATTTTTCCCAAAAACATTTTTGCTCCTGTGAAATAATCAGTACCTATTCTTGAATCCACAGGAAAGAAGCAAAAATCAAAATAGTTATAGTATGAATAGATCTTTTCAAGAATACTTTCAAAACCTTTCAAAGCAGTTTCCACTTCCTGCTAAGTGGATTCATCTTTCCATATCCATGCATTCAAATCACCGGAATGGAAAAAATTTTTCCCCGCAATCTCAACAGCGTAAGAATTTCCAATATCCGTGGAAGGAAATGATTTCACGCGAATATTATTATCTTCGTATGAATCATCATCAGTCATGGTGATAATCTTATCCTCAGATACTTTTACCCCTTTGTATGGAGAATCGGGGGAAATTATATGATTGATTCTTTTCCTAATATCCTTACTAATGATATATTTGATATCGGAGAAAACTTGAGACCACATGAAAATTTCAGGATTATAATGGTCTTTATGTCCGTGACTTACAAAAACATAGACGGGGATATCCCTATCCACGTTAACCAGAGGGTTAGGAAGGACATCCTTTTGTAAAGGATCCTTCCAGAAATCGAATACCAATATGGCGTTTTTGCTTGTCACAATAAAACAGTCATGATATACATAAATCACTTTTATCATATCCATAACATTCATTTTTTCTTTCGCAGATCATAAGACAAAACAGGAAGAGCCCAGTTATATTTAAGTGCGCACACCCTGAGACTTATCACCGTTATGGCACAAGCGATTTGCTGAAATAACTCCGAACAATCAAGGAATCCGATCAACCAGTAAATCACTCCACCGGCCACACAAGCAGTAGCATAAATATCCTTTCTGAAAAACAAAGGCTCCTCATTGATTAGTATATCCCTTACCACGCCGCCAAAAGACCCGGTCACAGTACCCATGACGATAGCTCCCCACATAGGGTAGCCGGCTTCAAGGGTCTTTTGCATTCCTATCACAACAAACAATGCAAGACCTACAGCATCAAAAGTGAACAGGATTCTATTATGGCTGACAAGTACCTTTCTAAAAACAATCACTATTATCAACGAAAAGGCTGTCACAGCAAGATATACAGGAGTCTGGAGCCAGAATACCGGAAGATTAAGCAAAACATCCCGGAGTGTCCCACCTCCGATAGCAGTGACAAGACCAACTGTATAGGCTCCGAAAATATCAAAATGTTTATAGGCAGCCAGGCGGATTCCGCTTATGGCAAATGCTATAGTTCCAATAATCTCCATAATATAGAGGAACAACGCTTCTATTTCCATTAGAATAATATTATAATGATGAAAAAACAGGTTTAATTATTGCTTCACTTAAACATAGATCTATTAATATCTTAGCCGCATGAAGATGAAAAGTATTTCAAATAGTCATTATTTTATTTTTCTAAAACTTTGTATCCGTTGCTTTATATTCCGCTTTAGACATTCGCTGTAAAGCCATGGTTCAGCGCCGTGATAGTCGCCTACATTAAGAATATCAAGAATATTTGGCAGCGAGCTCCCGTCATAGCCATTCACTACAAGAACGTTAAACTCCGCATCGAGAGTAACACCTATAGTGTCGTTGAGTACTGCAGGTGTAGAATCAGTTTTCCAATTTACGGGATTTATAGCCATAACATTAGGAGAAGCAACGATTGGTTTTACGTATCGCACGTCAGAAACAGAATTATAACATATAATTACTCCTGTGTCAAGTGAATCTTTAGCAGCGATAAGCCAGGGAGATACAACGACATCATCGGGTGTAACCTTATATCCCATCACATAGGCAGCCACCATCGCTTCGCGTTTCGATTTATCAAAGGTTTTCAATAGTTCCACCACGGCCTTACCACCCTGACTAAATCCTGCTAAAATGAAAGGTCTCCCTTCGTTATGATGTTTATAGTATAAATCGAAAGCATTTTTTATATCTTCAAACGCCACATCGTCGAATCGTCTCTTTATCGTATCTTCATTAAGAGTTGCCCAGGAATTAAGACTGATATGTCTGTAAAAAGGTGAATAAAAATTATTCCCCTCTGCCATATAATCAGCTATACCCTCTATCTCAATACTCATGTCAGCCCTGTGATCAGCCCGCGATGGATCAGCAAAGTGGCACACCACCCCCTCTTCAGGATACCAATCATATTCCCATGTGGAGGGAATATAAAAAATATCTGCTCCTGTATTCAGGGAGTCATTATTATAAATATGCCACATAGTTTGGTCAGAATAGTCCACCTGTTCGGGAACATATACTTTTTCTTCACTGTATATTATCAGATTATTATTTGAGCAACCGATGATAGACAGCGAACAACCTAAAATCAAAAGAGAAAGGCAATTTATTGATTTCATTTTAATATTTTCTGCAAAAGTAACATTATCCATGGTTATCTACAACACTAAACAATAAGAAATAATGCGATTTTGAAAAGATTTTTGTAAATTTGTGACGAGTTTTAAAAAGAAAGCATGGGAAGAAAACAGAAGATACTACCTCTATTATCCGGAATTGAAATCTCGGGAATCGCTGCAGAAGGAAAAGCTATTACTCGTGCAAAGATAAAAGAGAGTGACGAATCTCCGATCGTGATTTTTATTCCGTTCGGAGCACCCGGAGATATAGTAGATATAAAGATCGACAGAAAAAAGAAGAGTTATGCAGAAGGTCACATTGAGAAGATAATCCAGCCTTCATCTCTAAGAGTGGCACCGAAATGTAAGCATTTCACTATCTGCGGAGGTTGCAAATGGCAACATATCCCCTATCAGGATCAAATAAAATTCAAACAGCAGCAAGTTTCCGATGCTCTTACACGCATAGCAAAGGTTGATCTCCCGGAGATACGACCGATACTTGGATCAGAAAAATTCTGGGAGTATCGAAATAAAATGGAATACACCTTTTCAAATAAAAAATGGAGAACGTGGGAGGAAGTGAAGTCAGGAAAAGAATTTACTGACAGCAACAATGCCCTCGGCTTTCATATCCCGGGAGGTTTTGATAAGGTGTATCATATTGATAGCTGCTATCTACAGGAAGATACAGGCAACAAGATACGCAATTTTATTTACAATTTTGCAGAGCAAAATGATCTGTCATTTTATAACATTAAGGAGAATCACGGATTATTGCGCACTCTGATGATACGCATAGCCTCAACAGGAGAGATAATGGTATGTATTTCTTTTGGTGAGGATCAACCGGAGGAAATAGATAGCCTTCTCAATGCTGTTGCATCTGAATTTCCCGAGATAACTTCCTTATTATACGTTATAAATACAAAGCTCAATGATACAATAGGTGATCTTGAAATAAGAAGCTTCAAAGGTCCTGATTATATTGAGGAAGAAATGGAGGGACTGAGATTCAGGGTGAATGCCAAATCCTTCTACCAGACCAATTCCTTGCAGGCTTACCAACTCTACAAGGTAACCCGGAGTTTTGCAGGTTTGGATCCAAAGAATGTTGATGAGAAATCAGAGAAGCCTTTGGTATATGATTTATACACCGGAACGGGCACAATCGCAAATTTTGTGGCTCGTCAAGCACGAAAGGTAATAGGAATAGAGTATGTAGAAGCAGCCATAGAAGATGCAAAACTCAATGCCGAAGTTAATAATCTTGATAATACTCTTTTTTATGCCGGTGACATGAAAGACATTCTTACGGATGATTTCATAGCTGAGCATGGCAAACCGGATGTAATGATAATTGACCCCCCGAGAGCGGGGATGCATGAAGATGTGGTGAATGTGATCCTGAGAGCCGAGCCCGAAGTCTTGGTTTATGTTAGCTGTAATCCTGCTACTCAAGCACGCGATTTGGCCCTTCTTGATGAGAAATATAAGGTTACAGATGTTCAACCTGTAGATATGTTCCCTCATACCCATCATGTAGAGAATGTGGTTAGATTAATAAAACGATAAAAGTTTTAAAATGAATATTCGAAAATAGGAGATGTGTTGCTCACAACACATCTCCTATTTCATATTCGATATTTGATAAAACATCAATAATTTCTCTCTATTTCAATATCATAATTTTCAAGAAATTCCATGGTTTTGGCAATATAATCTGCCATTACCACATCATCCTCTACAAAAGGAAGATGTTCGCGATAAGCTTTCATCACTTTCTCAATGGCCGGGGATGATTTTAGCGGACGACGGAAATCAATGCCTTGTGCAGCATTCATCAACTCTATGGCCGCTATATATTTGAGATTATCAACAATCTTATGCAGTTTGGTTCCTGCATTAGCACCCATGGACACAAGATCCTCCTGTCCATTAGAACTTACGATAGAGTCACAGGATGCCGGCCAAGCATACATCTTGTTTTGACTCACCATTGAGGCAGCAGCATACTGAGGAATCATGAAGCCGGAGTTCAGACCCGGCTTAGCAACCAGAAATTCCGGTAATCCTCGATTACCCAATATCAACTGCGCCACTCTCCGCTCAGAAATATTTCCTAATTCATGAAGAGCTACACCCATATAGTCGAATGCTAAAGCAAGGGGTTCTCCGTGGAAATTTCCACCGGAAACAACAAGGTCCTCATCCGGGAATACTGTCGGATTATCAGTAACTGAATTAATCTCGATATGAAGAATTTCTGTAACATGATGCATCGCATCCTTCACTGCGCCATGCACCTGAGGGATGCATCGGAAAGAATAAGGATCCTGCACATGTTCCTTCTCTCTCCTGATAATTTCACTTCCTTCAAGAAGTTTCCGGAAAATTTCACCGGTCTCAATTTGACCGGGATGAGGACGGACCTGTTGGATACAATCCCAGAACGGTTCTATTCTGCCATCAAATGCTTCCAAGGACATTGCACCGAACATATCAAAACAATTCACCAAGTGCCAACCATCAATTAGAGCCTTTATACCATTGGCGCTCATGAATTGGGTTCCATTAAGAAGGGCAAGTCCTTCCTTGGATTGGAGACGAATGGGCTTCCATCCGAAACGGTTCAAAACATCTGAACTCTTGTACTTTATGCCGTCACACATCATCTCGCCTTCTCCGATCAACGGCAGGAAAAGATTAGCAAGGGGTGCGAGATCGCCGGAAGCTCCAAGAGAACCACGATCATATACCACAGGAAGTGTATCATTATTATAGAAATCAATGATTCGTTCTACGGTCACGACCTGTACACCGCTAAATCCCATTGTAAGGGCATGAGCTTTTAAAAGAAGCATCAGTTTGACAATCACACTATCCACCTGAGTGCCAACACTGCATGAATGTGATTTCACAAGATTCTCCTGAAGGGTGGTCAGATCCTCTCTGGATATATGCTTGTTACATAAAGAACCGAATCCTGTAGTAACACCATAGATAGGAATCGTATTCTCATCAGTCTTCTTATCAAGAAATTGTCGGCAATGTGCAATTCTTGCCCTTCCCTCTTCTGAGAGGATTAGCTTTGTACCGTCTTTTAGAATCTTTTCTATCAGATCATAAGTGAGCTGGGAAGATCCTATAGCATATACTTCAAGTTTTTCCATTATAGTATTGATTTAATTTCTTTTCACTATCCTTCCTCCGGAAATCACTGTGGATACACAGTTCATGCCAACATAATATGGAAGCATTCTATAATTATCAAATTCAAGTATTATGACATCTCCTCTTTTCCCCTCTTCCAAAGAACCTGTCTCATGAGCAATATCCAATGCAGCAGCTCCATTCAAGGTAAGTGCCGTAATTGTCTCCTCGATGGTCATATTCATATATATACAGGCCAAAGCAATTGCGAGAGGAATAGAGCCGCTGAAGCATGAACCGGGATTGAGGTCTGTGGCAAGAGCCACAGCAGCACCAGAATCTATGAATTTACGTGCAGGGGCGTATGGTTCACGGAGAGAAAACGCTGTCAAAGGAAGCAACGTTGCCACCACTCCCTTTTCAGCCATATCCTTAATTCCCTTGTCGCTCACGTGCAAAAGATGATCGGCAGAGACAGCTCCTAATTCAGCAGCCAACTCCGCACCGCCTAATGTGACAATCTCATCGGCATGGAATTTAAGTTTAAAACCTGCATCCTTTGCTGCCTGCATGAAACGCCTGGACTCATCTATTTCAAAGACATTTTTTTCTGTAAAGATATCGCAGAAAACAGCTTTGCCCTTTGCTGCAGGAAGCATTTCATTTATAAGAATTTCAATATACTCCTCTGTTCTACCTTTATATTCCTTCGGCACAGCATGTGCTCCAAGAAAAGTAGGTACTATCCGGAGTTTCAAATCATTATCCGATGATAGATTATGGATCACATCGAGCATCTTCATCTCGTTAGGTGTGTCAAGACCGTAGCCGCTCTTTGCTTCAACAGTAGTGACACCCATTTCAACCATTCTATCAATGAACCATCCCGCCTTTTCAGTCAGCTCCTCTTCGGAGGCTTCTTTGGTTGCATTCACAGTGGATTGGATTCCTCCTCCCCTCTCCATTATGCTCATATAAGAATCCCCTTTAAGACGCCATTCAAATTCATCAGGTCTATACCCACCAAATACAAGATGAGTATGAGAGTCTATAAATCCGGGTAAAACCACTTTCCCTCGGGCATCAAGAATCTCATATCCTGTCTCGTCAACTTCCTCTGCATCTTTGGAAGCACCACAAAATATGATATTACCTTCCTTGATGATTATTCTTCCGTCTGGAATCTCATGTAGTTTACCCATCTCCGCTCCTTTTTTTGCAGCGGAACCAAGAGGAGTGATTATATAAGCATTCTTTATTATGAGATTTCTTTTCATCTTATCTGTCAATCACCTTGTTAACGATTTCAAGAATCTCTTTCTCCTCATTCTTTGCTTTGTCTGCTATCAACAACGCTTCTGCCAGAAGTTTATCCGCCACTTCCCGGTCTTTAAGTCCTGCAGCATTGATTCTCACATTCAACCAAGCTCCCAGCACCGCAGCCCGGGCAGCCAGTGCTCCGACACCGGCGTCAGAAACAGAAGCGGGATTCCCTTTCTCTGCCATTGCTTTGAGAATTTCGAAAGTTTCGAAAGATGTTCTCATTGTTATTAAAGGAACTTCTGTGGCATACAAAGTAGCTTTCTGCATTGCCTCTTGCCGTGCGTTCTTTTCAGCCTCTGTCTTCTTAGGCATAGAGAAAACGTCCATGATTCTATTGAATGCTTCTGTATCTTCATCCACCAAAGCGATCAATCGATCCTGAAGTTCCCTACCTTTGACAGCAATATCCGAGAATTCCTCCCATCTATTGTCCCAACCAGCCTTGTGCGCAGACAAATTTGCAACCATAGTGCCTAAAGCAGCTGCTAAAGCGCCCATATAGGCCGAAATAGATCCTCCACCGGGAGCCGGAGATTCGGATGATGTCTCATCTGCAAACTCCCTGCATGTCATGTCAACCAAACGTTTCCTTTTTGAGTCTGCTTCAAGAATATATTCTATCACTTTCTCATCTGCATGGAATGGCTTGAGCTCGTCAAGTCCCATAGATTTCACAGCTATCTTGATAATCTCCTCTTCGGGAATTCCAAGAGATCTATTCTGCAACCTGAGATAATGCTTACCGGCATCTATAATTGCCCTTTTGGGAACCAAACCCACAATTTCCGTTCCGGTTACTCTGATACCTCGGGCTGCAGCTGCTCTGTTCACTTCATCAAATGCTACATGAAGTGGTGTCTGTCCCATGTCAGTGATATTCATTGACACCTGAGCAATACCATATTCATCAATAAACCATCCTATGGCTTTTGTGCTCTTTAAGGTTCCGGGAATCATTATTATCTCACCATTTTCGTCCTTAATTGGCTTCCCGTTCGGTTTGCCTCCCTCACGTTTTGGCCGACCTTTCTCCCTGACATCAAAAGCTATAGCATTAGCTCTTCGGGTTGATGTTGTATTAAGATTGAAGTTGACCGCAATAAGAAAATCACGTGCACCGACGGCAGTACAACCTGTTTTAGCAACACTCTCATCAAAAGCACGATTTCCGAAATCAGGTCCTTTTTCCTTTGATCCCATACGTTCTGCAAGACCTTCATATTCTCCCTCTCGGCAAACCGCCAGATTCTTTCGCTCCGGACGAAATGCCGAGGCTTCATAACAATAGCATGGTATATTGAGCTCTTCAGATGCTCTTCGAGCAAGATCACGGGCAATTTCCGCACACTCTTCAAGAGAGATATTACTAACAGGAATGATAGGACACACATCGGTGGCTCCCATTCGGGGATGAGCGCCATGATGCTTTCGCATGTCAATCAATTCGGCTGCCTTTTTCATTCCTCGTAATGCGGCTTCAACCACGGCCTCCGGTTCTCCTACGAAAGTTACTACAGTACGGTTGGTTGCTTCTCCAGGATCCACATCAAGAAGTTTTACTTCTCCACCCTCTGTTATAGCCGCAGTAATGGCATTTATTATATTGATATCTCTTCCTTCCGAAAAGTTAGGGACACATTCAACCAATTTTTTCATGATATGAATAAGATTCTGAAATTTTCTTTAGATTTTATACTCTTATTTTTTCAGTAGCTCGGTAATCATTTTCTCATCAGCGATGAAGGGCTCGGTAATCATAAAACCATTACCAGCTTGAGTTTCATTCCATTCCTTTACTGTAGCCATTGCGTTTTCATTACGTGCCCAACTTCTACGTGCCACTCCTCCCATAACATCCCATAGCATAGCCTGTCGGAGAATTTGGTCAACACGTTCCGATCCGTCGCACACCATTCCGAAACCTCCGTTGACAGCCTTTCCAATACCTACGCCACCACCATTGTGAAGCGCAACAAGACTCATTCCACGGGCACAGTTTCCCGCAAAGCATTGAACAGCCATATCAGCCATTACATTTGAGCCATCCTTGATATTGGAAGTTTCCCTGAATGGTGAATCAGTACCACTCACATCATGATGATCACGACCAAGCATTATTGGACCTACCTCTCCATTTCTAACCATTTCGTTGAACCGTAAGGCAATATTCAAACGTCCCATGGCATCCTGATATAGAATTCTGGCTTGAGTTCCCACAACCAAAGCATTCTTTTCAGCATCTCGGATCCAGTTATAGTTATCACGATCCTGACCACGTCTGTTGGGATCAATACATTCCATAGCAGCCTTATCTGTCTTTACAAGATCTTCATGCTTGCCGCTCAGACATACCCAGCGGAAAGGTCCGTAACCATAATCAAAGAGCATCGGCCCCATGATATCCTCTACATAAGAAGGCCAGATAAAACCATCTTTCTCATCTATTCCATTTTTCGATATTTCCTTTACACCAGCATCGTAAATAGCTTTCATAAAGGAGTTGCCATAGTCGAAGAAATAAGTTCCTTTTTCAGTGAGCTTCTTGATGGCCTTATAATGACGGACAAGCGTTTCGTCCACTTTACGACGGAATTCCTCCGGATTTTCATGAAGTAAACGCGTTCTTTCTTCAAATGAGATTCCTGCAGGACAATAACCGCCTTCATAAACAGCATGACAGGATGTCTGATCGCTCAAAAGCTCAATCTTTTTATCATGTTCCACTGCATATTCAAGCAAATCTACCACATTGCCATGATATGCGATAGAGATAGGTTGCTTCTTATCCATAGCCGCTTCCGCCAGACGGAAAGCTTCTTTTATATCATCAGTCACCTCGGTTACCCAGCCCTGATTCTTTCGGGTTTTGATTCGGGATAAATCTACTTCTGCAATAATGGCGGCAGCGCCTGCTATTTCAGCAGCCTTGGGCTGAGCTCCACTCATTCCTCCAAGACCGGATGAAAGAAAAAGATGTCCTCTTAAGTCACCATCCTGCGGAATACCCAATTTCATTCTACCGGCATTCAAAAGAGTATTGAATGTTCCATGCACAATACCCTGAGGACCGATATACATCCATCCGCCGGCTGTCATCTGGCCATAATTTGCCACTCCCATCTGCACTGCTTCATGCCAGTCGTGAGGATTGTCAAACAAACCTACCATCATCGCATTGGTGATGATAACTCTTGGAGCATCAGGTTTTGAAGGGAAAAGCCCGAGAGGATGTCCTGATTCTATAACCAAGGTCTGATTTTCAGTCAATTCCTCAAGATATTTCTTAATAAGGCGATATTGCAGCCAATTCTGACACACCTGCCCGGTTTCTCCGTATGTGACAAGCTCATACGGATACAATGCTATGTCAAAGCAAAGATTATTATCAATCATTACTTGAAACGCTTTCCCGGCAAGACACTTTCCTTTATATTCGTCTATAGGTTTAGCCTTCAAGTCGCCTTCCGGTCTCCAGCGATAGGCATATATTCTACCTCTGGTGCGCAATTCTTCCAAAAACTCAGGGGCTGCTTTCTCATGCAGTTCCTCAGGAAGATAGCGCAAAGCGTTTTTCAATGCTGTAACAGTTTTTTCCGGAGTGAGTGAATAGCCGCGGTCGGGAGCACGGCGAATCCCTTCTACGAATGAAGCCGCATCCGGCCATTCGGAGGTAAGTCTTATAGTTGATGTTTTCATGTTCTTTGATTATAAGGTTTCACCTCTGAAGTAAAATATCATATCCTCTAAGGCTTTCCATTATTTCACAAATTTAAGCCATTTTTGTCAAACTTTCAAACTAATCACATTATTTTTTTACTCCCCACAATCATCTTTCCTTATTTCGCTTAACCAAACCATTTTTAAAGAGACCTTGTTAATATATGTATAAGCTTTCATAAACTATTTATAGTGCTGTTTAAGTCTTTCTTACAATAGTTATCAAAAGCCCAATCTTCAAAGAATTATTATGAATGAATCATTAAGAAAAAAAGAGCAGGAACTTTCCAAAATGAGTCCCTTTGAAATAAAGAACGAACTTATTAAACTTGCTAAAAAAGATGCCCGCAAATCCACCGACCAATTCCTAAACGCCGGAAGAGGTAATCCTGATTGGATTGCCACCGCTCCAAGACAAGCATTCTTCCTTCTCGGACAGTGGGCTCTTCAGGAATGTGAACGAACTTTCAAAGAGGATCCCGGAATTGCAGGAATGCCGGAAAGTGAAGGATCGATGAAAAGACTTCAGCATTTCCTTATGGTAAATTCTACCCTTCCCGGTGCGCTCCTTCTACATGAGGCTATTGAATACTGTCTTAATGTGCTTAAGCTTGACGGAGATTCCCTGGCATATGAATGGGCTGAGGGAATAATTGGTGATGAATATCCCACACCTGTAAGAATGTTGGAATTATCTGAAAAGATTGTGAAAGCATATATGGCCAAAGAGATGGGTAACAACGCACCCGGTTTTGGCAAAGAATATGATCTTTTTGCTACCGAAGGAGGAACAGCTGCCATGTGCTATATTTTCGATTCCCTTCAGGCAAATCATCTGGTGAACGCTCATGACAAGATAGCTTTGATGACCCCTATCTTTACTCCTTATCTGGAGATTCCCGAGCTCAACCGTTATGAGTTTGAGGTTGTGAATATAGAAGCTAATGAGTTGGATGCAGAAGGTTTTCATCTATGGCAATACCCCGATTCTGAACTCAACAAACTTAAAGATCCGGAAATCAAGCTCCTTTGTCTTGTCAATCCTTCAAATCCACCTTCCTACAAACTATCCGACCATTGCTTGAGAAAAATTGTGGAAATCGTGAAAAATGACAATCCCAATCTTATGATTGTAACAGACGATGTGTATGGCACATTTGCTAAGGATTTCCGATCTCTAATGTATGAATTACCACAAAATACACTTTGCGTCTATTCTTTCTCCAAGTATTTCGGAGCAACAGGATGGCGTTTGGCGGTAATAGCCCTTGCTAAAGAGAATATCTATAATCGTCTCATCGAGGCGCAACCGGAAATTCAGAAGAAAGACCTATACAACCGTTATCGTTCGCTTACTCCTAACCCTTCGGGAATTTCCTTCATAGATCGTCTTGTAGCAGATTCCCGATCTGTAGCTCTTAATCATACTGCCGGTCTTTCAACACCACAGCAGATTCAGATGGTGATGTTCGCTTTGATGTGCCTTGTTGATAAGGAGAATATTTACAAGAATAAGATGCAGGAAATGATGCATGAGCGTCTCTCCTCTTTATGGAACGCTGCCGGGATGAAGTTAATTCCGGATGAAAGACGAGTAGGTTATTATTCTGAAATAGACATTATGGTCTGGGGGCGACAAGAATATGGAGAAGATTTCTGCGATTGGTTAAAAGCCAACTATCAGCCTCTTGATATAGTGTTACGTCTTGCCTCCGAAACTTCAGTGGTGCTTCTTAACGGCAGTGGTTTTGCCGGACCTGATTGGAGCGTGAGAGCTTCTTTAGCCAACCTATCCAAGAAGGATTATGAACTTATAGGGAAGGCTATAAGAAAAATTATACAAACATACCATCAGGAGTATCTTGAATATAATAAATCAAGATGATTTTTTACAAACCCATATAGTAAAAGAGGATGTATCATTAAATGAAGAGACCCCTAAAAGTCATTTAAATGACTTTTAGGGGTCTCTTCATTTTTAGATTCCCTAATCTTTATTCTCCACTCTCTCTACAATGGTTTGAATTGAAGTAGGCAACGGCTGGATATTAGAAGTTGTTTGAAAAGGAATAGGCTCCTTGTCTGAACGTGCCTCCTTATATTCTTCCGGGGTAAGATAAGTTACTGATATTGGATATAACTCGATATATGAATCCATGTCAATGGGATTATCAGTATGGAATATTTTTTTGAAAATTTTTCCTTTTGCAAGAAGATGGATAGAATATGTTCCATATATAAAATCATCAAAAGAGTATTCACTTGATTCATTAACCTTATAAGCCAGGGAATTCATCATATTCTGAACGTCCATCGACATTCCCACAAGTTTAAAGAAAAGCGGAGACCATTTATGATCCTTATATTCTGACATATGATCAAAAGTCACTGAATAAATACCATTCTGTTTGCGAAATATGCTTCCCGGCCCATACTTACCCATTACAGTGTCTGTGGTAGCACCCTGCATAATGGATCTACGTTCTCTGAATTTATAATCCGGTACACTTATGATTTCACTCCATGAAAGCATGGTAATATCATCATTCCCTTTTGGGCTTGATACACTATCAAGTCCCTTTGAATTCGTAAAACGCGTATAGCGTCTCATATTTCTTACTTTTGGAGAAGCATCTCCACTTTTATAACCTTTCACTTTCTTTTCTCCATCCTTAAGGAAGGATTCCATCATGTACTCACTATAAAGCTGCATGGTATCTGTGCCAGTAGCACCTGTGGCATACTCCCTTACAAAACAGACCACACGTTTTATTGGTCGATCGTATTGGCCGACCACTATCTCATTAAGGTTATAGATAGCAGGGAAAAGCTTAACTGAATCTGAAAAGCACTCTATATTAGCAGGTTCAAAACCAAGACTGCGAATAGATACCGGGAACTGATTCAAGGAGGATATATTGATATTTCCATTTGCATCCGTGACTCCAACAATTAGTCCGGATTTACCTATTACTGTAGCTCCCTGAAGGGGTGTACCTTCTATAGCATCAATTACTTTGATACTTTTTCCACTTGAAACAAAGATCGATGTAATGATTAAACTGATTAACAACAGATTCTTCATAACTAAAAGAATTTAATAATACTAAACCCTATGCGGTTTTCACGAAAACTTATATCATTTTTCAGAAGGTCCGTAATACCTAAATCTGCCTCTAAAGAAAGAACACATGTTTTTACGGGCACTCCAATTCCTATTTTCCATGAGACATCAAATCTTCGTTGACCATTAATTCCCCATAAATCAAAAGAATCATTTAAATCTCCGTTGATGATCTCCTTCTTGATATCAATTTTTCCGGCAAAAGCATAACGCAATTGTGGACCTGTAAAGACGTCTATTTCATATCGGTCTGAAAGATCGATCATATAACCGACAAGCAAAGGAATCTCTAAACCGTATTTGGTCAACTTAGGATCTCTTTGATCAGTCGTTCCGTCCACTCCCTGGATTATAAGATCTTTATAATAATATGATGAATAGAATAGAGACGTACCAGGTTCAAAATAGAACTTCTTGCCTAAATAAATATCTGCGACAGCTCCAATCGAGATCCCCATACCGGGCTTAAACATATTGATACTAATGTTATCACCTTTCCATTTCCCAGGCAACTCCCCTTTTAAGGATAGTTTCATTCCCCAATCTATAGTATTTTCAGCTGATACGCTATTGCCGGAAATGACAAATAACAATGTCATAATGGCCCATATAAGTTTTTTCTTCATTGTTGAGTAAAATTTATTCTGAAGCTTAGATTATTTTATCTCTAATTTTCTTTACAACTAATTGAGGTTTCTCACATCCTAACACATATTTATCTCCATTTTCAAGGCGAATCATAAAGCAGTCGGAAGATTTACCGTAAAAACCTATATAGTTTCCCACATCTCCCTCGCGATAAAGCCCCCAATGTCCCATAAATCCTCCGGAAGCACAAATTCGAATCGCCCCTATTGTTGGCTGGAAAATCTCAATCCTATTTATATCTTTCAATTTAATTTTCCATGTCTTAAGTAATGATTTAACTTTGACATTATCAGAATCTACAATTACATACATCGGGGCATAATTGAGACCGAGAGTTACTAACATGAGAAGGAGAAATATCATAACACATCCTCCCGTATATAATTCTTGGTGGAAATAAACAAGGGCTATCCCTGTCAAACCACCCGACACTACCAAGGTAGTCAATTTAACGTAAGTGCTTACTTTAACCTTTAATTTCATACCTATTAACCAGTTCTTAAAACATTATCACAAAAGCTGTGGCAATAGCAATAATAATACTGCTTCTTTCCACAATATTCTTATCCAAAATTTTTTTATTCATCATTATAAGCCGATATTTCAGAGAGGAAAAACTAAGATTGCTGATTAGACCACCCATTTGTTTTCGAGAAGCCTCCTGAATCAGAAACTTCTCATATTTTAGCTGCTCTATATCATTATCTGAAATAACCTTACGATCTGCCTCACACTCATGAATTCTCTGAAGTTCTCTCTTAAGATACCACATAAACGGATTGAACCATTGGAATATTAACAGTAAATTTACCACGGTTAGATCTAACCAATGAAATAAATAGACATGAGCATTCTCATGGGCCAATATCATATTCAATTCATCAGGATCACTTTCAATTTTATTCTCAGGGATAAAAACGCATCTATTCCATGAAAAGCAACCAAGGTTATCAAGATTGTGGAGATACACTTTCCACGTTCCTACATAATATTGCCGTGACCTTTTCTTTATCCGGTTTAGTCTGAAAAAATTAACAGCTGACATTATTAAACCAAGCATTACCCCCAACAAATAGATCATTAAAACCACTAACAGTGTATTTCCGTTAAGGTAAAGTTTCACATATCCCATATTAACAACTTTACACATGGGCACGACTAACAATGGTAACCAAAGCATATCTGTCAGAAGTCTTCTGCAATAGGAAGGTTCCATATGTTTTTCAATGATTATCTTATATGATAATACACAAACAGAAACAAATATGACATTATAAATAAGAAAATTTACAAACTGTTGCATCAATCCTTCTTTTTTTCTATAATTTCCATTAACTCTTTTATTTCCTCTTTAGATAAAGGTTCATCTTTCAACAAAGAACTCACCATTCCCTTTAATGAACCGTTAAAAAATTTTGATACTATAGATTTAAGGGATTTTTTTCCCATCTCTTCTTCACTTACAGTGGCACGATACAAATGTGTATTGCCTATCGGTCTATAAGATACCCACCCCTTCTGTTGTAATACTCTTAATACTGTGGATACAGTATTGAAATGAGGACGAGGCTCCGGATACATCTCCAATAATTCTCTGGCCGTCATCTCACTCTTCGTCCAAAGTTTCCTCATCAATTCTTCTTCCTTCTCTGTGAGCTGCTTCATAATTTATATAAATTTCAATTTTAAACCAATATTTTTAGTTTTTCAACTATCTATATCAACAAACCAAACTATTTATTTTAATCATGTAACTATTAATTATAGTTTATTATTGTGTTTAATTGTTTATTTTTTTTAACACAACACCAAAACTGAGAAAATAATTTTCAAAATGCTTTTTTAATCACGTAATCCTCAAAATTTATCTCTTTAGTCAGCCCATCTTACT